>SVMS01000004.1 GCA_015067255.1 Oscillospiraceae bacterium | reverse complement strand
AACATCAAGCGATGGTTTTGCATCTCAAAAAGGACGCTTTAAATACGGTTTAGACTATAAGATTATTCAAGCCGCTGAGTTGTTGCATAGCACGCTTAAAGATTATACAAATTTATATTTTGTACCACTAACTCAATGTCATGACAGCGAATATAATTTCGGTAGAATTGAAACTCCTGTAAATCCGAGAGCAACACAGATGGAGTATATTCCCACCGAAGCCGTTCACCCACAAAAGCAAGGATATGAGCAAATGGCAGACATAATGTATAGTGTGATTTGTGCTAAATTAGGCGAAGAATAAATCAAAAAATTAAATTATTTAAAATTTATAATTCAAATAAAAGGAGATAAAAAATGAAAAGTACAATTTTAAAAATATTAGCTTCAACCTTCGCAGGCGGAATAGCAGCATATTTTAATGCTCTGCTTGTTCCCGTAGTGCTACTTGCTACGGTTATGGTAATGGATTACATATCGGGTATTGTATCTGCCTGGAAGGACGGATGCTTAAACAGTCGTATAGGTGTTATCGGAATAATAAAAAAAGTTTGCTATCTGTTAGCTATAGGGGTAGCAATTGTTGTAGATTTAATTATTCAAATGGTCCTTACTAAAATAAATATCAATATAACAATGCCTTACATATTTGGAATAATAGTTACTGTATGGTTTGTGATAAACGAGCTTATATCAATTCTTGAGAATGTGAGTAAAATCGGAGTACCGTTACCGGCGTTTCTCATAAAAGTAATAAAGAGACTAAAAGATACGGTAGAAAAGACTGCAGACACAGAAGAAAAGGAGAATTAAAAATGGGAAAAACAATATATTTATATCCAACAAATCAATTTGGAAACATTTACGCTTACGGCAATACCAATGAGGGAGAACAGTGCAATCTGATTGCAGATATAATTGAAGAAAAATTGAAAAAATATGATGTGAATGTATTAAGAACAAAAAAAGAGTGGACATCATATCAGACAGGCTGTGCAAAGGTTAACGAAGCTAATCCCGATTTGTGTATTTGCATACATACAAACGGAAGCAAAGAGCATAACTCAACAGGCACGGAAACCTATTATAATCCCAATATAACAGGGGCTAAAGAATGGGCTACACTTGTTCAAAACAAAATAAAAGCATTAAAACCGTCTATTGACAGAGGAATAAAAGACGGCTCATATCCTACAGGAGCAAATATAGGTTACATAAACAGAATTAAATGTATAAACTGTTTGGTAGAAATGGAATTTCACGATGTTTATGAAACTGCAAAATGGATATGTGATAACAAGGAAAAGCTTGCACAGGCGATTACCGAAGCAATAGTAGAGCAGTTAAAGCTGTCTAAAAAAACAGAAAATTCAACACCGGCAACACCGACAAATACCTTTAAAAACGGTGATACAGTAAAAATAAAAAAAGGCACAAAATATGTAACAGGGGAAACTCCTTCCTCTTGGGTATTTGATGAAACATTTAAAATCGCTAAACCTTATGAAGATTACGCAGCTTTGTGTGCATTAGACAATGATATAATAATCGGCTTAGTTTATTATAAAGACCTTGAAAAAGTTAACGTTTTGCAGTCAACTGCTTCAAAAACATATTTGAAAGTAAATACGTTTCTTTTGCCTTTATGGCTCTGCGGCGGCTGGAATGGAACGAAGCCTACCAAAAATATTTTAAAAATGCCGAAAAATTCATTGGTTGAATTGATAGAAAAAACGAATTCGAATTGGTATAAGGTTAAATATAACGGAATAGTAGGTTATGCAAGCGCTAAATACTTAAAATAAAAAATATTTCTGACTACTTTTTGACTACTTTTTTTATGTTTTTTTATGCTTTTTAATGTCTGTTTTTGCTTTTTAGAAAATAAAATATAAAACAATAAAAACCGCTTAAACCCTTATAAATCAAGGCTTTAAGCGGTTTTTTGAGTTGGTTGCGGAACTAGGATTCGAACCCAGACAAACAGAGTCAGAGTCTGTCGTGCTACCTTTACACAATTCCGCAAAATCAACAGCAATATATATTATACGCTTTTTTTTGGAAAAGTCAATACCTTTTTTAAAGAATATTTATATATATTGAAAAAATTAATGCCCAAGACAACTTGGGCATTAAGCTTAAAACATCATAGCTTCAATAAATCTGTCTTCAAAAGCATCACTTCCTGAAAGCTCAACTATTTTGGTGCTTGAAGCAATTTGCTCTGCACGTTTTCTCATATTTTCAGAAAGTAAACAGAGCGCTGCGCCTTTACCCGCAGAATTTCCTGTTTTTTGAGCAATACTAAGAATTTTTCTCGGGAAAAGACCAATATCTGCAGCTTTTTCTAAATCAAGAGCCATTCCAAATCCGCCTGCAACGTAAGCGGCATCAATATTGTCTGATAAGTCAATTAAAGTATCGGTACCCGCAAAGAAAGCGGCTTTTGCCAACTGAATTTCACGAACGTCACGCTGTGTTATGTAAAGCTTTTTATCCTCAGTGAGATAGAATACAGTTTCGTTATCCTCTTCACCTGAGTATTCGCTCTCGTCAGATAAAAGTCCTGTGTCCTCTATAATTTCATTTTTTAACAGCTCAGAGGTCAGAGCAATAAGTCCAGAGCCGCATATACCGCTGGGCTTAGCGTTGCCTATAGTTTTTAAAGAAATTCCGTTATTTAATGCTACGTCTGTTATTGCGCCTGTTATACTGCCTGTTCCGAATTTTATTTTTGCCCCTTCAAAAGCAGGACCGGCAGCAGTAGAACAAGCAAAAATTTCGTTATTTTTAGTAAGAGCCATTTCGCCGTTTGTTCCGATGTCAACCACAAAAGCGCAGTCGTTACGCTTATCAAAATCAAGATACAGCATAACAGCAACCGTATCTCCGCCTATAAAACCGCTGATAAGAGGCATAAAATAAATTTGTGCTTTTTTGTTAATATTAAGTCCAATATCAACAGCAGGAATATTTTCTCCTAAATTACTTGCCAAAGTAAAGGGAGCATGGCCTAAGCTTGCAGGACTTATTTTGGCAAAAATAAGCTCCATTGTGCTGTTGGCGGCAATTGTTACATCAATTATATTGCTTCTCTCAAAGCCCTTAATCTGACAAAATTCATCAATAACGTCATTTAAAGCCTCAACAAGAATTGTCTGAAGCTTGGAGAGACCGTCGGGATTATTAGTAACGTATTCAATTCTGCTTATAACGTCGGCACCGAAAGCTCTTTGAGGATTAACAATTCCTTTTTCAAAAAGAAGAGTACCGTCCTTTAAAGAGAAAAAGGAAAGAGCAACAGTGGTTGTTCCGATATCTATTGAAATTCCAACAGGATTTTCACTTAAAGATAAATCGGCGGCAGGAGATAGGGTATCTAAAGCAAGCTCTCCGCCGGTAAGTACATCAAAAGCACTGTCCTCAAGAAATATTTCAGCTTCTCCCAAGGCTTTTGTCAGGCAAGATATACGGATATTATTTTCAAGCTCATCCTTTGTAAGCAGTTCATTTTCTTTTTCGCTTAAAGAGGAAAGATTACCTGTTGCCTTAACCTTGCAGTTACCGCATACTCCTTTTCCTCCGCAGGGAGCAGAGAGAGTATAGCCATTTTCAATTATTATTTCAAGAAGAGTTTTTCCTATATCCTTAGAGCTTGTTTTTAAATTTGTTCTCATATTTACCTCTTTTAATGTAAAAGTGATTCTATCTTGTAAATATCTCCTGCACCCATTGTAATAATAAGTCCGCCGGATTTTTTGTTTTCTTTTATATATTCGGCAATTTCGTCAAAGCTGTCAAAGCATTCGGAGCCTTCTATTTTAGCAGATAAATCCTTTGAGGATATGTTGTAAATATCTTTTTCTCTTGCAGGATAAATCTTTGCCAGAATAACCTTGTCGGCAATACGAAGAGCCTTGGCGAAATCCTCTAAAAGCGCTTTTGTTCTTGTATACGTATGGGGTTGGAAGATACAAATAACATTTGTATATCCCATTTTTTTAGCAGCAGACAGAGTAGCCTGTATCTCTGAAGGATGGTGGGCATAATCGTCTATTATAGTAATATCATCATCACGGTATTTGATTTCAAAACGGCGTCTTGCGCCTTTAAAAATCTCAAGACCTTCTGTTATGCTTTGATTATCAATGTTCATAATATAGGCAGCGGCAATTGCAGCAAGAGCGTTGTAAATGTTATGCTCTCCGGGAATAAGCAAACGAACATTAAGCTTAGAATTGTCGGGGAGAATAACGTCAAAACAGCCACAGCCGTTGATGTATATTATATTTTCAGCTTTAATATCTCCGTTGTTTATACCAAAACCTATCTTTTTTCTTTGTGTATTTGAAATAGCTTTTATAACAGTATCGCTGTCAGCATTATAAACAATAGTACCGTCAAGATGAGTATTCTCGCTGTATTTTCTAAAGGACTCTATAATCTCATCAATGCCTGAAAAGAAATCCAAATGGTCCTCTTCGATATTTGTAAAAACAGATATTTTAGGATGGAAATTTAAAAATGAATTGCAGTATTCACAGGATTCAAAAATAAAGTATTTATCATCACCTATGTTGAGATTTCCGTTTATCTGGTCAAGGGTAGCGCCGACTGCTATAGTGGGATTTTTATCGGCTTTAAGTAATATTGAAGAAATCATAGAGGTAACGGAGGTTTTTCCGTGAGTTCCGCAAATTCCAACGGGACACTCATAGTCGTCCATAATACAGCCTAAAAGTTCAGCTCTTTCTACACAGGGAATGTTTAACTCAGACGTTTTAACTAATTCAGGATTATCTTTTTTAACAGCGGCTGTATAAACAACTGTTTGAGCATTATTTATATTTTGAGCGCTGTGTCCTATAAATACCTGTATTCCGTTTTTTTCTAAATTTTGTACAGCTTCGCTGTTGTTCATATCAGAGCCACTGACAGTGTATCCTCTGCTTTTTAACAGCAATGCAAGAGCGCTCATGCTTACTCCGCCTATGCCGACAAAATGTATATTTTTAATGTTATCAAGCTGTTGTTTTGTCAATAAAATCAATCCTTCCGAGGCTGATATACCATTTATATATTATGAAAAAAATTTGATTTGTGATACATATTTTTAAGTTTATCAAAATATAATATTGTACGAATAAAAATGAAATGGTGATTTGAATGTTTGTACTTTCTTTAAAAATGAGTCGCTCAAAAATAATAGGTATGCTTTGCATATGTATAGCCGCTGTGGCAATTGTATTTATAGGGATAAATACTCCCGTAGAAAAATCCTCAACCGTTGCTGTTACTTATATGGGACAGACAAATGAGCAAAGACTCCAATATATTCAGTCAAAAGGCTGGCAAGTATCTGAAGATATTAAAGAAATAGAGATTATTGTCCCTGAGGAATTTGATAATATTTACGAAAAATACAATTCTCTCCAAAAGCTTCAAGGCTTTGATTTAACAAAATATAAAGGCAAAAAAGTTACAAGGTATACATATGTAGTAACAAACTATCCAACTCAACAGGATAGCGAAATAAACTTAAATCTTATAGTTTATGATAACGTAATAATAGGCGGAGATGTGTGTTCAACAGCCCTTGGAGGCTTTATACACGGTCTGGAAATGCCTACTGTATAAAATTATATCATATATAGCCTGAAAAATCAAATAATACTTTTAAAAATTCCTGTAAAGCAAAACAACTTTACAGGAATTTTAAGGAGGGCTATAGCTAAATGTTATTGTTTAAGAGCAAAGCTTTCGCAGTCGGTACATTCAATTACCGTAGGGTTGGCTTCGTGTGTTCCAACTGAGATTTCATCAAGAGAGCAATAGTTTTCTTTGCTGCAGTGGTGTACACAGTTAGAAACAGAACATTTAATAGAATGATTAGCCTTACAGTTATCCATTATTATTCTCCATTTCGCTATATATTATCTTCAATTGAACAAATTGAAGATTGATATTATTTTGACTTAATTTTTAATATATATTCATGTTCTAAAATTTTTTCTTATGAATATAAATATAACAAATAGATTACACACGAAAAAATGAAAGGATTTGAAGTTGATGAATTTGTATCAAAACATAGCCCGTCGAACTCAGGGAGATATTTATATAGGTGTAGTAGGTCCTGTAAGAACAGGCAAGTCTACATTCATAAAAAGATTTATGGAAACTCTTGTAGTTCCTAATATTTCAGATGATTTTAAAAAGGAAAGAGCAGTAGACGAGCTTCCTCAAAGTGCAGCCGGAAGAACGATAATGACTACAGAGCCTAAATTTATTCCAAACGAAGCAGTAGAAATAACTGTAGATAAAAATGCAACCTTTAAGGTTAGAATGATTGACTGTGTGGGCTATATTGTTCCAAGTGCTTTGGGATATATAGAAAATGAAATGCCGAGAATGGTAAGCACTCCTTGGTTTGAAGAAGAAATACCGTTTAATATGGCAGCAGAAATAGGTACGCAAAAGGTAATTAACGAGCATTCTACAATAGGCTTACTTATAACTACTGACGGCACAATAGGGGAAATACCGAGATTAGAATATGAAGAGATTGAAAAAAGAGTAGTTAATGAGCTTAAGCAAATAAATAAACCCTTTATAGTGCTTTTGAATACAGTAAATCCTGATTCGGAAGATGCAAAAAAAATGGCAAAGGAGCTTTCACAAAATTACGGTGTTACCGTAATGCCCGTAAACTGTCTTGAATTGGGACAGGATGACATAAAAAATATTTTGGAAAAGGTGCTTTTTGAATTTCCCGTAACTGAGATAGGAATAAATTTATCACCTTGGTTTAACTCTTTACCCTCAACTCATATTTTAAAGAAATCAGTGCTTCAAAGCATTGTTGAAGCGTCAAAAGGAATTTCAAAAATAAGTCATATTAAGGCTATGGCAGATAAGCTTATTGACAATGAATATATAACTAATTCCAATGTTGCAGGAATTGACTTGGGCACAGGCTGTGCCTGCATAGAGCTTAGTTTCCCCGAAACTCTCTTTTATCAAGTTTTGAGTGAAACAACAGGTCTTGAAATTGATAATGATGCACAGCTTATGACAACACTGAGAGAGCTTTCCTCAATTAAAAAAGAATATTCTAAAATACAAGATGCGTTAAACGATGCTGAAACTATCGGATACGGAATAGTTACTCCCGATATGGACGAAATGACTCTTGAAGAGCCCGAAATAGTTAAACAGGGCGGAAAATACGGAGTTCGCTTAAAGGCATCAGCACCGTCGATACATATGATACGGGCTAATATTGAAACAGAAGTAAGTCCTATAGTTGGGAGCGAAAAGCAGTCGGAAGAGCTTGTTAAATACTTACTTATGGATTATGAAGAAAATCCGCAGAAGCTTTGGGAAAGCAATATTTTCGGTAAATCCTTACACGAGCTTGTAAATGAAGGCTTACAAAATAAGCTGTATAAAATGCCCGACGATGCAAGGGATAAAATTCAGGAAACCTTACAGAGAATTATTAACGAAGGTAGTGGCGGACTTATTTGCATAATATTATAAAAGGGGATGTAAAAAAACGCAGAGCGCATAAAACAAGTAAATAAAACAACTATATACCATCATTTAATAAAAGAAAGAGTAAAAACAATAGAAAAACATCTTTTTGCTAATTCTTTTAAGAAATATACGTTTTATGCTATCTGCCAATTTCGCCCTCGGAGTACCTCTGTACACCGTCGGGTAACCGCCGACAAAAATTTGTCGGCGCGAAATTGACAGATTCTGCTTGATTTTCCTATCCCCTAAAAAGCTTCGGGCACTAATTTGTGTCCGAAGCTTTAAATTTATATAAATTACAGAGCCTGTTTTCTTGAAAGATTGATTCTACCCTGGTCGTCGATTTCAACAACCTTAACGAAGATTTCATCGCCAACAGAAACAACATCTTCAACCTTTTCAACACGCTTTGTGTCAAGCTGAGAAATGTGAACAAGACCTTCCTTGCCGGGTGCAAATTCAACAAAGCAACCGAATTTAAGAATTCTTGTAACCTTACCGCAGAAAATAGTTCCTATTTCAGGGTCATTAACAATTGCATTGATGATGGACATAGCTTTTTCGCCTGCTTCCAAATCGGTAGCTGCAATAAATACCTTGCCGTCATCCTCAATGTCGATTTTAACGCCGGTGTCAGCAGTAATTTTCTGAATTACACATCCGCCTTTACCGATAACGTCACGGATTTTCTCGGGGTCAATATTCATTGAAAGCATTTTGGGAGCATATTTTGAAAGCTCTTTTCTGGGCTCGGGAATAGCCTTAAGCATAACCTCGTCAAGAATATAATTTCTTGCAACGTGAGTCTGTTCAAATGCTTTTTTGATTATTTCGGGAGTTAAACCGTCAATCTTAAGGTCCATCTGGATAGCAGTGATACCGTCATGTGTACCTGCAACCTTAAAGTCCATATCGCCGAAGAAGTCTTCAATACCTTGAATATCAACCATTGTAAGCCAACGGTCGCCCTCAGTAACAAGACCGCAGGAGATACCTGCAACAGGCTTCTTAATGGGAACCCCTGCATCCATAAGAGCAAGAGTAGAACCACAGATAGAACCCTGAGAGGTAGAACCATTAGAGGTTAAAACCTCAGAAACAAGGCGGATTGCATAGGGAAACTCTTCTTCAGAGGGGATAACAGGCTCAAGAGCTCTTTCGGCAAGAGCGCCGTGACCAATTTCACGTCTGCCGGGGCCTCTTGAAGGACGGGTATCGCCAACAGAGTAAGAGGGCATATTGTAGTGATGCATATATCTTTTTGTTTCCTCAAGGTCAATTCCGTCAAGCATCTGAGCTTCTGCAATTGTTCCTAAGGTAGCAATAGTTAGTACCTGAGTTTGTCCTCTTGCGAAAAGACCTGAACCGTGAGTTCTGGGAAGAACGCCAACCTCAGCATGAAGAGGTCTTAAATCAAGAAGTCCTCTGCCGTCTACACGCTTGCCTTCGTCAAGTATCCAGCGGCGAACAACAAATTTCTGAAGCTTATACATACACTCGTTAAGAGCAGCCTCGCTGTCAGGATAAATTTCTGCAAAGTGAGCCAAAACATCTTCGTAAATAGGAAGCAAACGAGCATCTCTGACAGTTTTATCATCAGTATACATAGCTTCTCTTACAGCCTCGATGCAGTATTCCTTAACTGCTTCGAACATTTCGGGATCAACTTCCTGAGATTCAAAAGCAATCTTTTCTTTACCAACCTCAGCTTTGATTTCATTGATAAATACAATAAGCTTTTTAATTTCTTCGTGAGCTTTCATAATAGCGTCGAACATAACTTCGTCGCTTATTTCCTTAGCGCCTGCTTCAATCATAACAACCTTTTTCTCAGAAGCGGCAACAGTAAGGGAAAGAAGGCTCTTTTCTCTTTGTACTGTATTGGGGTTTAAAATGATTTCGTTGTCCACATAACCAACGGACATACCGCCGATAGGACCTGCCCAGGGAATATCGGAAATTGTAAGAGCAATAGAAGCACCTATCATTCCGGCAATTTCGGGAGAATTGTCATTGTCAACAGATAAAACAAGAAGATTAACTGCAACGTCATTTCTCATATCCTTAGGGAAGAGAGGTCTCAAGGGTCTGTCAATAACACGGGAAGCAAGGATAGCCTTATCGGAAGGTCTGCCTTCACGCTTTAAAAAGCTTCCGGGAATTTTACCTACTGAATAAAGACGCTCCTCATAATCAACGGACAAGGGAAAATAATCAATTCCGTCACGAGGCTTGGGAGCCATGGTAGCTGTTGCAAGAACAACTGTATCGCCAAATCTTACAAGGGCAGAAGCGTTAGCAAGCTCTGCAAATTTTCCGGTTTCAATGGTAAGAGTTCTACCGGTAAATTCGGTTTTGAAAATTCTGTGATTTTCGTACATTTTTTTATCTCCTTTAAAATTTTTTGCGGCGACAACATTTTAGCACTTGAGGCAATAAACCGACGTAATCGGTGCATTCCCGCAAGTTCTAAATACTGCCGCCAATTGCGACAAAGGAGGGTACAAGTTTCGTACCCTCCTATATCTTTTTTACTTTCTAAGCTCAAGCTTAGCAATGATAGCACGGTATCTTTCGATATCCTTCTTCATAAGGTAGTTCAAAAGATTACGTCTTTTACCAACCATTTTAAGCAAACCTCTGCGTGAATGGTGGTCGTTTTTGTGCTCTTTAAGGTGCTCAGTAAGAGAGTTTATTCTGTTAGTAAGAATAGCAATCTGCACCTCGGGAGAACCTGTATCGGTCTCATGAGTACGGTTTGCAGCAATAACTGACTGCTTAACGTCCTTTAACATTTCTTTCACCTCCGAAATTATTCGCCCAAAGCTAAGAAAAGGGTAAGGTGAAGGGCTTTAAAAGCATAAAACCACGTTTTGTCCCTAATCCGAGCAAAAGGTCATCGCAACTACTATACCACAAAAAAAAGCTTTTGTAAATATATTTTTTACTTATTTTTTTAATAAAATACAATATTTTTTTAAAATGTGAAAAATAAACAAAAAGACTTTAAACTGGTTATTAATAATATGTAAAGTTTTTGTTGAAAAATAAAAATAAAAAGGATATGATATAAATTAAGTAAATGTCGACAAAATTGGAGTGAGATAATTGGAACAGGCAGTTGCTAAAATAATTGAAACCGAAAGAAAAGCTTGTGCGTTGATAGAGGAAATTCAGAACGAAAAAAATCAGCTTAACAACAGTGTTGAAGAAGAGGTTAAAGAGCTAAAAGAAAAATATGACGCACGTACTGAAAATCGAATTGAAATAGTTTTAAAAGACGAAAACGAGATTTTGCAAAAAGCTCTTGAAGAGATAGAGGAGCAAAAGCAGGAAAAGCTTGACCAAATGAATAAGCTTTTTGAAGAAAATTTTGAAAAATGGACAGAGACCATTTTTGAAAGAATAGTAAAATAAATAGACCTTGAATTAAAAGGAGGTGAGCTGTTTAAATGCTTATAAATTCGTTTCACAGTGCAGTATCTGCAAAGGTGAAAGTAATGTACGGCAACCGTATTAAATCGGAAGATTATTCGAAGCTTTTAAAAAAGAAATATGTATCTGAAATAGTTGCTTTTCTGGCAGACTCTTCAGGTTATGAAAAAGCGTTTTCTCAGCTTGACCCCAGATATATACACAGAAATCATATTGAATTGATTTTAAAAAAAGAGCTTTACAATGATTATTTGAAGCTTATAAGATTTTCTCAAAAGGGTGACAAAAGGCTTTTACAGCTTCTTTTCACTAAATATGAAATTGACGAGCTGTTAAGCTTTCTGAGATATCTGAAAAGTGAAAGAGCAAAGGATTTTATTTTAACAGCTCCAAAATATATTATTGAAAACAGCAACATTGATTTCAATGCACTTTCCAAGAGTAAAAGCTTTGAAGAATTTTTAAATAATATAAAAAATACCGCTTATTATAAAATTCTTAAAAAATGCGATTTTAACAGTAATGATGCTTTTTCTAAATGTGAGTCAATGCTTTATTCAAATTTTTATGCCTGTGCTTTTAAAATTGCCAAAGAACAGTCCGGAGACATTCATAAAAGTATAAAAGCTTTTATCGGAATGAGAGTGGATATGCTCAATATAATATATATTTTAAGGCTTAAAAAGTACTATAAAAGTGATAGTGAAGAAATACGTATTCACATAATTCCATATAATTATAAAATTTCAAAAACCGTATTGAACGAAATGATAACGGCAAAGGATACCGACAGTGTTTTTGAGATAATATCCAAAACCTACTACGGAAAATATTTTAAAAGTCAAAAGATTGCTTTTGCAGATGAATATTTGTATAGGCTTATGTATGAGATTTCAAAAAAGAACATAACCTATGGCGCTCCGTCGGTTCTTATTCCTATATCTTATTTAACCTTAAAGGAAATTGAAATAAAGGATTTAATAACAATTACAGAGGGTAAAAGATATTCTCTTTCTAATGAAGAGATAAATCGAAGCCTTATTGGAAAAGAAGAAAACACAAAGCAGGTGATTTAGTGGTTGAAAAAATGAGTCTTGTCAGCATAACCGGTGATGTTTCTGTTTTTGACAGTGTTGCCAAACGCTGTATAGAAAAAGAAATATTTCACGCAGAAAATGCTGCAGACGTAGTCAAACAGGATGAATATATATCTGTTGAAGACAGCGGTGCATATTCTCAGTTTGAATTGAAATTTTCGCCTTTTTCCGAACAAAATCCGTATTCTGAAACGCTGAGGGAAATTACCGATTTTGCATCAAGAACCGGTATAGAGCTTAAATATTCGGATTTTGAAGGAGTTGAAAAAACTCCTGAAGAAATACAGGACAGAATAAAAGGAATAAATGATAATTACGACATTTTCCTTTCTTCAATTCATAACTTAGAAAAAAGGCTGTTGGATGACGAACAGATTTTATTACAGCTTACGCATCTTAAAAACTTTTCGGTAGATATACATCAACTTCTTAGTTTTAAGTTTATAAAATACCGCTTTGGAAGAATGCCAAAAGAAAACTATACAAAGCTTTTAGCACATCTGACAGAGGGCGAAATGTATTTTGTAACCACGTCAGAGGAAAAGGAAAGTATTTGGGGCTTTTATTTTGCAACTCCGCAAAGCGTAAGGCGGGCAGACTCTCTTATGAGTACGCTCAACTTTGAACGTATAGAGCTTTCGGGCCGTGTCAGAGGAACTCCTGAGGAAGCTCACGAGAATTTTGAAAATGAGCTTAAGGAAACCAAAAAAGAGCTTGAGGATATGAAACTTGAGTTTGAAGCTTTTATGGAAGAAGCAAAAACGGGATTACTTAAATATTACAGTAAAATCCGATGTATGCATGACGTATTTGCTTTGAGAAAATATGCGCTCAGGTCTAATGATACATTTTTACTGACAGGCTGGGTGCCTCAGAAAAATACCGAAGAGCTTACAGATATCCTCAAGGAATATCCTTCTGTAAAATGCGCTGTGGATAAAGCTGAGACCCATAAGGATTTAACTCCGCCAACAAAGCTTAAAAATATAAAATTTGTCAATTCCTTTGAAAGCTTTGTAAAGCTTTACGGAATGCCAAGCTATAATGAAATAGACCCGTCTTTTATATTTGCTTTAACTTATACAATCGTATTCGGATTGATGTTCGGAGATATAGGACAAGGCTTTGTGCTGTTTTTAGCAGGCTTGTTTGCTTGGCTTAAGCTTAAGAAAAATTTCGGACAGATGTTATCGTTGATAGGCCTTTCGTCAATTTGCTTTGGTTTTGTTTACGGAAGCTTTTTCGGATATGAGGATATTATTCACGGTGTTCTTATACCTATGAAAAATATAAATACAATGCTTTTCGGCGCAGTTGGGATAGGCGTAGTTATAATTGTCGCAGGAATGACAGTAAATGTTATAAACTGTATATTGAAAAAAGAGTACGCCAAAGCATTCTTCTCTTCAAACGGAATTGCCGGAATAGTGTTTTATACTTCACTCCTTGCAGGAGTTGCGCTGACACTTTTTATGGGAATAAATGTGTTTAGCTTAGCGTATATTTTAGGTCTTATAGTTTTACCGGTGCTTTTATTTGTATTGTGTGAACCCTTTGACCATATGATAAAGCACAAAACAGCATTTAAGCCTGAAAGCTGGGGAGATTTTCTTATTGAAGCATTTTTCGAGCTCTTTGAGATAGTGCTCAGCTTCGTAACAAATACAATATCGTTTATAAGAATAGGAGCCTTTGCTCTGTCCCACGCAGGTATGATGATGATTGTTCTTTCTCTTGCAGGAGCAGGGGAAGGACCCGGAAATATTCTGGTAATTATTTTAGGAAATGCTTTTGTTATGTGTATTGAGGGCTTAATAGTCGGAATACAGACTTTAAGACTTGAATTTTATGAAATGTTCTCTCGCTTCTATGAAGGTAACGGAGACGAATTTACACCTGTGAAAATACAATATTAAAAAAATCGGAGGAAAAAAATCATGTTAATTTATTTAGTAATAGCAGTACTTGTAGCTCTTCTTTTTGCACCCGTTGTTCCCCTTGTATCAAAAACCCTTAACGGTAAAAAGGCAAAATTATCTTTACTTTGTAATCTTGCTTCATTTTTCTCACTTTGTATAATACTTACTGTTGTAGTATTTGACGGCTCTGTATTTGCAGCAGAGGGTGAAGCTGTGGTAAAGGCTCTTGACCCCAGCGCAGGAATGGGCTTTCTTGCTTGCGGAATAGTTATGGCAGGCGCAACATTAGGCGCAGGTATAGCTGTTTCTTCTGCAGCTTCTGCCGCTATCGGCGCAACAGGTGAAAATCCCAAGAACTTTGCAAAATCTCTTATGTTCGTTGCTTTGGGAGAGAGTATTCCTCTTTATGCGCTTTTAGTTGTATTTATGATTATTGATAAACTTTAATTTTATAATTCGTAATTTTAAAAACGGAGGTGAAGCTTTATGAGATTTTTCCTTATAAGTGATAACGTAGATACGCAAGTAGGCTTAAGACTTGCAGGTATAGACGGTGTAGTTGTGCATGAAAGCCAAGAGGTAGAAGAGGCAATAGCAAACGCTCTTGAGGATAGCAGCATAGGTGTTATTTTAATAACTCAAAAATTAGTATCACTTTGCCAGAAAACAGTTTATGACATAAAGCTTCATAGACATATACCCCTTATAGTTGAAATTCCCGACCGTCACGGCGGCGGCCGTTCCGAAAGTGCAATATCGGAATATGTAAGAGAAGCAATCGGAATTAACATAGGGTAGAGAATAAAGAGAAGGGACAAAACAGCTGTTTTTAAGGCTGATTATCGGTAGTCATAATGAATGATAAAATTTTAGATAGCTTTCTTGAAAACGTAATTAAAGAAGCGCAGGAAATGTATAAGCTTAATATAACAGAGCTTGACAAACTCCGTGAAAAAAAGGTTGGAAAAGCAGAGGACGAAATTCTTAAAGGCGTTTATGATAAGATACAGTCTAATATTAACGATATAAAGCATAATGCCAGCCGTGAAATTTCAAATAAAACGGCACAGACAAGGCGAGAGCTCTTACAAAGACGTGAAGAAATAACGAAACAAGTTTTCGAAAAGCTTGAAATAAAGCTTGGAGAATTTGTAAACAGCTCGGAATACGATGTTTTTTTAAAGAAAATATTCTCTGATTACAAGAGTGAAAATCCCGTTGTTTACTGTCGTGAATGCGATGTGGAAAAAATCAAAAAAATGGGTTTTGAAAAAGTATATGCTGATGACAGCATAAAAATAGGCGGAGTTATTGTAGAAAAAAGTCAAGCGGTAAGAGTTAATCAGACTCTTGATGTAAGACTTGAAGAGCAATATGAATACTTTAATCTTATGTCAGGTATAAGTATTGTGTAGTCAGTACCGTACGAGAAAGGCGGAGCTTGAACAGCTATGAGCAAATTGACAATTTATAATATAAACGGTCCGGTTGTTACGGTTAATAATGCAAAAGAGCTTGCAGTGTCGGAAATGGTTTATGTTGGTAACGAGCGTCTTATAGGCGAGGTTATAAACGTAAAAGGCGATACTGCAGTTGTTCAGGTGTATGAAAATACAACCGGTGTTTATCCGGGAGAGCCTGTATACAGCACGGGAGCTCCTATGTCGGTTAAATTAGGACCGGGTATAGTTTCGAATATTTATGACGGAATTCAAAGACCTCTTAAAAAAATAGAAGAGGTTTCGGGAGAGTTTATTGCAAGAGGAATAAATGTTCCCGCTATCGACGAGCAAAAACTATGGGACGTAACTGTAACTGCTAAAGAAGGAGATTTTCTTAAAAGCGGAGAGGTATATGCAACAACAGTTGAAAGCTCTGCGATAGTTCATAAATGTCTTGTTCCCTCAGGTGTTAGCGGACAGGTTACTTATGCGGCGCCCAGTGGAAAATATAAAGTAGATGATATTGTTTTAAAAATAGGTGAGAGGGAACTCTCACTATGTCAGGTGTGTCCCATACGTGTTGGCAGACCTATTGAAAAAAGAATGTCTGTTGACCGTCCGCTTATAACGGGACAAAGAGTTATAGACTCACTTTTTCCTATTGCCAAGGGAGGTACTGCCGCTATCCCGGGAGGATTTGGTACAGGAAAAACAATGACACAGCATCAGATAGCAAAATGGTCTGATGCAGACCTTATAGTTTATATCGGTTGCGGTGAACGTGGAAATGAGATGACACAGGTTTTAAAAGAATTTTCAGAGCTTGTAGACCCAAAATCCCAAAAGCCGTTGACTGACAGAACAGTTCTTATAGCAAATACATCAAATATGCCCGTTGCGGCAAGAGAAGCATCTATATATACAGGAATTACCATAGCTGAATATTATCGTGATATGGGATATCACGTTGCTATAATGGCAGACTCTACATCCCGTTGGGCAGAGGCACTTCGTGAAATTTCGGGACGTTTGGAGGAAATGCCTGCAGAAGAAGGATTTCCTGCCTATTTACCTTCACGTCTTTCTCAGTTTTATGAAAGAGCAGGTTATGTAAAAACTCTTTCGGGACAAGAGGGATCTGTTACAATTATAGGTGCTGTTTCTCCTCAAGGCGGAGATTTTTCCGAGCCTGTTACTCAAAATACAAAAAGATTTATACGCTGCTTCTGGGCTCTTGATAAACAGCTTGCTTATTCAAGACATTATCCCGCTATAAATTGGAACGGAAGCTACAGCGAATATGCACAGGAGCTTTCTGAGTATTACAGCAAAAACGTAAGCCCTGACTTTTTGAATTGTTGCGGAAAAATATCAGCTCTGCTTATTGAAGAAAGCAGATTGATGGAAATAGTTAAGCTTATAGGTTCTGACGTTTTACCTGATGACCAGAAGCTTACAATAGAAATTTCAAGAGTTATCCGTTTGGGCTTTTTACAGCAAAATGCTTATCATGCTACTGATACGTATGTGCCTCTTAAAAAGCAATATAAAATGATGAAGGTTATACTTCATCTTTACGAAAAAGCAAAAGAGGTTATAAGCTTATCTGTTCCCATTTCTCAAATCAAGCAAAGGGATTTATTTAATAAGCTGATAAAGCTGAAATTTGAAATAGGAAATGATGAGCTTGAGCGTTTTGATGAATATGAAAACGACATTGATTTAACAATAAGTAAAATTAAGGAAGCTAACGGAATCAATTAACAGGTTAAATCGTGTGAAAGGAAAAGCTTTATGAGTATAGAATATATGGGTTTATCCGGTATCAACGGACCCCTTGTAGTTATAGATAATGTTAAAGATGTAGCCTTTGAAGAAATTGCTCAGATAACTCTTGCAAACGGCGAAAAAAGAATGGGCAGAGTTATAGAAGTGTCAGAGGATAAAGCTGTAGTACAGGTTTTTGAAGGTACATCGGGAATGTCCCTTTCCAATAATAAAACAACCTTTAAAGGACACTCTCTTGAAATGCCCTTATCCAAAGAGCTTTTAGGGCGTGTTTTCGACGGAGCAGGCCGTCCTATTGACGGCTTGGGAGATATTTTTCCTGTTAAAAAGCAGGACGTAAACGGAAGTCCTATAAATCCTGTTTCAAGAGAATATCCCAAAAACTTTATTCAAACAGGAATATCATCAATTGACGGCTTGATTACTCTTATAAGAGGACAAAAGCTTCCTATTTTTTCGGGAAGCGGTATGTCCCATAATAAACTTGCAGCACAAATAGTACGTCAGGCTCAGATTGCAGGAAACAGCTCTGATTTTGCAGTTGTTTTCGGAGCTATGGGAGTTAAAAACGATATTGCGGATTTCTTTATAAAAAGCTTTGAAGAAACGGGTGTTTTGCAAAGGGTTGTTATGTTTATGAATATGGCAAATGACCCTATAATAGAGAGAATACTGACTCCGAGATGCGCCTTGACAGCCGCTGAATATTTGGCTTATGAGTGCAATATGCACATTCTTGTAATTTTAACCGATATGTCATCTTATGCGGAGGCTTTGAGAGAGCTTTCCTCTTCAAAGGGAGAAATATCGGGAAGAAAAGGCTTCCCCGGATATCTCTATTCCGATTTGGCAGGAATATACGAGAGAGCGGGAATGATAGAGGGTAAGGAAGGCTCTGTAACGCAAATCCCGATACTTACAATGCCAAATGACGATATAACTCACCCCATACCCGACCTTACAGGATATATAACAGAAGGTCAGATAGTGCTCGACAGAGGCTTTGACCAAAACGGAATATATCCAAGTGTTTCTGTTCTTTCCTCTCTTTCAAGACTTATGAAGGACGGAATAGGTGAAGGCTTTACAAGAGAGGACCATCCCTCAGTTTCAGCTCAGCTCTTTTCAGCCTATGCAAAGGTTCAGGAAGCAAGAGCACTGGCTTCGGTTATAGGTGAAGAGGAGCTTTCGGAAACGGATAAAATGTATATAGAATTCGGAAAACGTTTTGAAAACGAATTTCTAAAGCAAGGCTTTTATGAGGAAAGGTCTATCGAGAGAACCTTAGAATTAGGCTGGCAAATGCTTTCAATGCTTCCAAAGGAAGAATTAGACAGAATAGACTCGAAACTGCTTTCTAAATATTATAAAAACTAATTTATTGAAAGGAAAAGACGCATGGAGTATGGCATAGTTCCTACAAAAGGAAATTTACTTTCTGCTAAAAAATCATATAAGCTTGCCCTTTTGGGATATGAGCTTATGGATAAAAAGAAGAATATTCTTGTGCGTGAAATGATGGGCCTTTTAGACAGAGCAAGTGAGATACAAAAGAAAATCAATGAAACCTTTTTGAATGCATATAAGGCTTTGCAAACAGCAAATATTTCACACGGCATATGCGAAAAAATAGCCTATACAACAGCGGAAGAAAAGGATTTAAATTTAAAATTCCGCAGTGTAATGGGAGTAGAGCTTCCTATGGTAGAGCTTGAGAGAAAAAGGATAGAGCTTCCTTACGGTCTTGCTTCTACCGATGCTATGACAGACGATGCCTATTGTTCTTTTATAGAGGTAAAATATTTATGCGCCGATTTGGCACAGGTTGAAAATTCTGTTTACAGATTGGCAATGGCAATTAAAAAAACGCAAAAAAGAGCGAACGCATTAAAAAATATAATTATCCCCAAATATGAATACACAATAAAATATATAACCGATTCTCTCGAGGAAAAAGAGCGAGAGGAGTTTACAAGGCTTAAGGTTATAAAAAATCAAAAAATGAAAATTGAGGAGAAATAATATGAAATATAACACAGAGGCGTTGATACAGCAAGCTCTTGATTGCGGTTTTACTCATGCTGGAGAATTGAATATAGAGGCTCTTGTCTTTATGCCTGAGGTGCGTGAAATGTGCAGTGTTGACAGATGTCATATGTACGGCAAGAACTGGAAATGTCCTCCCGGTTGTGGTAGCATCGAACAGGCAGCGGAACAAGCGGCAAAGTATTCTTATGGAATAATAGTTCAGACTGTTGCAAAAATGGAAGATGATTTTGATTTTGAAACTATAGCTTCTGCCTCTGAAGAACATAAAAATAACTTTTATAAGCTTGTAGACGAGCTAAAAAAAGAATTTGACGATATACTTCCTATGGGTGCAGGAACCTGTACTCTGTGCGAAAAATGTACATATCCCGATGCTCCTTGCAGATTTCCTGATAAGTCTATTTCGTCTATGGAAGCGTACGGACTTTGGGTAAGTAAGGTTTGTGAGCTTTCAGACATTCCGTATAATTACGGAAAGCAGACAATAGCTTATACAAGCTGTTATCTACTTAAATAACAATTAAAATCCCGTCTGTCAAACAAAATGACAGACGGGATTTTTTGCATATACCTATTATAAAGTTTGTAAAATTTCAGGAATTTTTATTATTGCTTCGTCAAGCTTCAGAATGTTCTTGACACCTGCAGTAGCGCTGTCGGGACGGCCGCCGCCGTTTCCTTCAAATATAGGAGCAATTTCTTTGATTATTTTTCCTGCGTGTGCGCCTTTTTTAACTGCATCTGCACCGCATATAATCAAAAGTGTTGCTTTGCCGTCTACAGAGCTTGAAAGAGCAGCAACAACGTCAGGAGTTTTATCTTTGATTATATCTCCCATGTTACGTAAAACGTCAACCTTTGTGCCTGTCATGCTTGCAGAGATGAACTTGAATCCGTTTATTTCCTTAGCATTTTCAAAAATACCTTCTATGCGGATATTGGCAATCTTTGTTTGAAGCTCGTCAATTTCATTTGCCTTTTCTTTAAGCTCAGAAACAAAAGAAACAGCCTTGCTTTCAAGCTCGTCAGGGTTTTGAATTTTCAATGTCTGGCAAACATTGAAAATTGTCTGGGTACGGTTATTGAGAAGCTCAAATACACCTTCACCCGTAACCGCTTCAATTCTTCTTACACCCGAAGCAGTTGAGCTTTCGCTGATAATTTTAAACATACCTAACTGAGCTGTGTTTGAAACGTGAGTACCGCCGCAAAGCTCTTTTGAAAAATCATCAACACTTACAACTCTTACTTTGTCGGAATATTTTTCTCCGAACAGAGCCATAGCACCTTCGTTTTTAGCTTCGTCAATATCCATAACCTTTGTGATGACATCGGAAGCTTCAAATATTTTTTCGTTTATAAGAGCTTCAATAGCCTTGATTTCATCCTGAGAAACAGGGGAGAAATGAGTAAAGTCAAAGCGAAGTCTTTTTGAGTCAACAAGCTGACCTGCCTGATGTACGTGGTCGCCTACAATTTGTCTTAAAGCGGCTTGTAAAAGATGGGCTGCAGTATGATTTCTTGCAGTTGCTTTTCTTGTTTTTGCGCAAACCTCAGCAGTTGCTGTCTGATTTTGCTCAAGAACACCGCTTTTAACGGTACCTGAATGTAAAAATGCACCGCCTGAAGCTTTCTTTACAGCAGTAACTTCAAAAATACCGCTATCAGTTTTAATTTGACCGATGTCAGCAACCTGACCGCCGCTTTCAGCATAGAAAGGAGTGTTGTCAAGAACTATTATGCCTTCTTCACCCTCAGAAAGTGTTTCGCAAATATCGGAATTTTTAGCAATAGCAATAATTTTGCCGTTGTCAGATAGCTTTTCATATCCGGAGAAGGTGCTGTTAAGCGCTGTAAGCTCTGAAAGCTCTCCGTCACTCCAGGCTGCCCCCATTGAGCTTTGACGGCTTTCTCTTGCAGTATCACGCTGCTTTTGCATACAATCCTTAAAGCCTTGCTCGTCTACAAGAATTTTCTTTTCAGCCGCAATTTCAATAATAAGGTCAATAGGAAATCCGTAGGTATCATAAAGCTTGAAGGTATCTTCACCGGAAATTGTATTTTTACCGGCAACCATAAGCTTTGTAATGATTTCACTTAAAAGCTCCATTCCGTTGTCAATGGTTGCAGAAAATTTTTCTTCCTCGGAAAGAATAACCTTTTTAATATAATCTGCATTTTTTAACAGCTCGGGGAAAACGCCTTTGTTTTCATTTATAACAGTATCACATACTTCAAATAAGAAGGGCTTGTTTACACCCAAAAGTCTGCCGTGTCTTGCAGCACGTCTTAAAAGACGGCGTAATACATAGCCTCTGCCTGTATTACTGGGTAAAACACCGTCGCCAATCATCATAACGGTACTTCTGATATGGTCAGTAATAACACGCAAAGAAACGTCGGTTTTATCGTTTTGATGATACTCTGCTCCTGTTATTTTGGAGATATGCTTCATTATGTTTGCAACAGTATCAACCTCAAAAAGATTATCAACACCCTGCATAATACAAGCAAGACGCTCCAAGCCCATACCTGTATCAATATTGGGGTTTGCAAGGCGTGAATAATTGCCTTTTCCGTCGCTGTCAAACTGAGTGAAAACAAGGTTCCAGAACTCAACAAAACGGTCGCAATCACAGCCGACCTTACAATCGGGAGAGCCACAGCCTTTTTCTTCACCACGGTCAAAATAAAGCTCTGAGCAAGGGCCGCAAGGACCTTCGCCGTGCTCCCAGAAATTGTCCTCTTTGCCTAAACGAACTATTCTGTCAGGAGAAACGCCGACCTTTTTTGTCCAGATTTCAAAAGCTTCATCATCATCTTCGTAAATTGAAACCCAAATACGATCCACAGGAAGCTCCATAACCTTGGTAACAAATTCCCAAGCCCAAGCAGTAGCTTCGTTTTTAAAATAATCTCCAAAGGAGAAATTTCCTAACATTTCAAAGAATGTGCCGTGTCTTGCGGTTTTGCCGACACGTTCAATATCAGGAGTTCTGATACATTTCTGACAGGTAGTAACTCTCTTTCTGGGAGGAGTAAGCTCGCCTGTAAAATATTTTTTCATAGGTGCCATACCTGAATTGATAAGTAATAAGCTGTTGTCGTTTTTAGGTACAAGAGAAAAGCTGGGCATTCTTAAATGCTCTTTGCTTTCAAAAAACGAAAGATATTTTTCGCGGATTTCGTTTAATCCCATATACTGCATTGTCGTTTCACTATCCTTTTTAAGATAATTTAATCTATATTCAATTATTCTAACATATTAAATAAAAAAGGTCAAGATTTTATTGATAATAAAGGTAATATTATAAGCTCTTAAATCATATCATTTGAATATAGCACGAAAGGAATTAAAAAAATGCAAAGCTTTGAGCAAGCAACAGAGCTGTTGCCGTTGAATTTGAGAGAAGTTATAAATAAAACGGATATTCAAACTAAAAAGAATACCCGTGAAATAAGACTTAGGATAAATCAGCCACTAAGTCTGACCTTGGCGCAAAGAAGTGTTTTTATCAGTCAAAACGGAATAACAACAGATGTAAATAAAGGTATAAAAGTTAATAAAAGTGATATAGATGAAACCTTTTCTTTATTGTGCAGACACTGTCTTTACAGTACACAAGAGCAGATAAGACAAGGCTTTATTACAGCAAAAGGCGGTCACAGAGCAGGAATTTGCGGTACTGCAACGGTGAAAAACGGGCAGATAGAAGCAATCAGAGATATATCATCAATAAATATAAGAATAGCAAGACAGATTATAGGCTGTGCCGATAAAATATATAATGATTTTTTTAATAATGAAATTTCTTCAACTCTTATAGCCTCAGCACCCGCAGGAGGAAAAACAACAATATTGCGTGATCTTGCAAGAACCCTTTCCGAAAAAGGAAAGAGAGTATCTGTAATTGATGAAAGGGGAGAGCTGGGAGCAGTTTTTTGCGGAGTGGCGCAAAACAGATTGGGAGCATTATGCGATATATTGGACAATTACCCCAAAGCACAGGGAATTACATATGCAGTGCGTTGCCTTAATCCTCAGGCTATAATTTGCGATGAAATAGGCGCATATGAAGATTATGAGGCGGTTTCAGAGGCTTTTAAATCGGGAGTTCCGCTTATAATGAGTGTCCACGCTTCAAGCCTTGAGGAGCTGAAAAAAAGAAGAAATATATACAGGCTGATTGAAGAAGCGCTTATAAAAAATATTATAGTCTTAGAAGGGGAAAAGGCACCCGGAAAAATTAAAGAAAGCATAATTATATAAAAGGGAGTTGAAAGTATGCTTAAACTGATATGCGCCTGTGCAGTAGTCAGCGGTGCATTTATTATAGGGAATATTAAAGCGGGCGAGCTTTTGAAAAGAGAAAAAAGCTTGCTTATGTTTATATATGCAGTTTCAGAAATCAAAAGTGCTGTAAATTATTGTGCAACACCGATACAAGAGCTTTTTAAAATGCTTGATGAAAGGGAAGTTTACAAAAAAACAGGAATATTTAAGCTTGATTTTTCTCAATATGATAAAAAAACATCTCAGCTTTTTGAAGAAAAAATAAAGCTTTCAGCAAAACAGCTTTGTCTTAATAAGGATGATTTGCAAATTATTTGCAGCTTTTTTGAAAATCTTGAACAAAGCGACCGTGACGGCGCAATTGCTATATGTGAACGTACACTTTCAAACCTTGAAAAGAATCGTATACAGGCATATGAAAAATCTCTTATAAACGGCAGATTGTACAGAACCTTAGGCCTTTTTACAGGAGTGATTGCAGTATTACTTTTCATTTAAAATAAAGAAAACGGAGAATAAAAATGGAAGTAGATTTGATTTTTAAAATTGCAGCAATCGGAATTTTAGTGGCTGTTTTAAATCAGCTTCTTATCAGGTCGGGCAGGGAAGAACAGGCGATGCTGACAACCTTGGCAGGCTTAATTGTTGTAATGCTGATGGTAATAAATGAAATAAAGGTACTTTTTGACACTATAAAGTCAGTGTTCGGACTGTGAACAGCTTGATTTTACTGGTTGCAACAGGCGCATTTTTTGCATTACTTGCTCTTTTTGTCAAGGAACAAAAAAGAGAGTACGGAATACTTTTGTCAGTAGTAGCAGTAATTTTATTTTTAAGTGCTGTTTTAAAAGATGTTCAGCCTGTAATTACATATGCAAAAGAACTTTTTGAAAAATCGGGGGCAAAGCTTGAAAGCTTTGAGATTTTAACAAAGGTTACAGCAACGGCAATCCTTACGGAAATTTGTGTGGGAATATGCAGAGACTGTAATGAAAATGCTCTTTCGGTTAAGGTGGAAATGTGCGGACGTCTTGCAATGCTTGTTTTTTCTATGCCGCTGTTTAAAGCGGTTTTTGAAATAATAACAAGTATATAAGAGGAGAAACAATAATGAAAAGGATGTTAACTTTTATTGCGGTTTTACTTGTTTTTTGCGTTTTTGCCTTTGCTGTAAACGCAGAAAACGCAGATGATATCATAAAACGTCATTTGGAAGGCTCAGGAGCTTTAGATTCCTATGAGCAAATACCTGATAAAACTGCAGATGAAATAGAAAAGTATTTTGATAAAGAATTAACAGTAGAAAACGTTGAAAGCTTTTTGGATTTTAAAAAGTTTTTAAATTATATATTAAAAAGCTTTTTTAAAGTTTTTAAAAACGAAGCTGTAATATTGGGAGTAATAGTAAGCATAATATTGCTCAATAAGTTTTTTAAAAGCATTTGCAGTACATATTTCAGTACAACTACTCAGTACATAGTAGATATTGCTTGTGTGCTTACTTTGGTAGTGTCTGTTTCTGTAAATGTAACCTCTGCCGCTTCGGAAATTTCAAAAATGATAGAACAAATCACAACCTTTACACAAGCACTTATGCCAGTTATGGCAACGCTTACGGCATCTTCGGGAGAAGTTGCATCTTCTGCGGTTGTAAGCGTATTTTTGTTTATGGGCTGTCAGATTTGTGCTTATATAGCTTCACATCTTTTGCTTCCGTTGGTAAATATTTATTTTGCCTGCGTAATATTTGAAAGCCTTATTTTAGATGTTAATTTTTCTGCAATAGGAAATTTAATAAAAAAGATAATTTCAATAGCTATGGGTACTCTTTTAACAGGCTTTATTGCTATGATGTCGTTACAGTCAGTGCTTTCGGGTGCAGGGGACACTCTTGCAAAAAGAGGAGTAAAATTTGCAGTAGGAGCACTTTTACCTGTGGCGTCGGGAATGCTGTCTGAGGCTATGGAATCTGTCTTTTCCTGCGCAAACGTTGCCCGTTCAATGACCGGTGTTTTTGGAATTGTTGTAATTATTTTTATTGTTATAACCCCTGTGCTTTTGGTGCTGTCAAAATATCTTTTGTTTAAGTTTTCAGCCTTTGCAGGTACAATTTTGTCAGAAGGAAAGATTACAGCTTTTTTAGAAGGTTGTTCGGGAGTTTTTGCTCTTTTGCTTGCATTGACAATGGTTTGCTGTATAATTCTTATTTCTGCGTTTACCCTCGTTGTAATAACAATTCCAAAGTGAAAAAGGAAGTGTAAAAATGATAGCTTTTTTAAAGGAATGGATTGTAAGCGTAGCAATAATTTGTACGGCGGGCGGTATCTATATGATGCTTTGTCCCGACGGACACGCTAAAAGAGGAGTTAAGATGTGCGTTTCGTTAATTGTAATGATAGGAATTGTTGCCCCGTTTTTTAATAGTTTTGATATAGAAGCACTTGATAATATAATACCTGACACTGAAAACTCTCAGCAAACAGCAATAAATGCATCTGCTTCGGAGGTGGCTTTGGTATTAGAAAATGAAATAAGAAGCTATTTTACCTCGGAAGGTCTTTTATATAGCTATGTAAAGGTTACTTTAGATGCCAAGGAAGAAAGCTACTCAATAATAGATATAACCCTTTATTCTAAAAAAGAAGAAATGGAGAAAGCTAAAAAAATATTGACAGATACCTTGGAAATAAAAGAAACGCTCATAAATATCAAGGAGCTTGAATAATATGAATAGTGAGATTATTAAAAAAATATTTAATAAAAAAGCAGCCATTGTTTTAATAGTAGCAGGAATAGTGATTTTAGCTGTTACAGGGCTGTTTGATTCTTCTGAAAAAGCCAAAAAAGAAGAGGGTAATAACCAAGTAAATTTAAAAGAATACATAAGTGAACTTGAAGAACGCTTGAAAAAAGTTGTGGAAAGCATAGACGGAGCAGGAAAGAGCCGTGTTATGATAACTTTGAGTGAAAGCAGTGAAAAATCCTATGCAACAGAGGAAAAAAACATAACTGATAGCCAAAACGACGGAGAAAAATACAGTAAAGATTACGAAAAGAAATACGTGATAGTCAATAACAGCGCTTTGCTTATAAAGGAATTTGCACCGAAAATCTGTGGAGTTGCAGTGGTTTGTGAAGGCGGAGCAGATGCGACTGTAAGCGCAAATGTAACGCAGGCTGTTTCGGTGCTTTTGGGAATACCCATGAAGGATATTTTTGTTACAAAAGGGGCTTAAGGCTCTTAAATATAAAAAACGGAGGAAAAATATGAAATTCAGTAAAAAAAATCTATTTGTAGTAGGACTTACAGTGGTAGTGTGTGCAGCAGTCTATGTAAATTGGCGTATGACATCGCCAACAGTTCCAACGGGTACAGATGATGTTTCGTCACAAATTCAGGATGATAAGGTTTTAGGACAGGCACAATTGGTAGACAACCAAAATGTAACGGATAATACTTATTTTCAGCAGGCAAGAGTTGAACGTCAAAAGTCCAGAGAAGAAGCAGCAACAGTTTTAAAAGAGCTTTATGAGAACGAAAATTCAGATAAACAGCAAAAAACAACTGCTCAGGCAGGACTTTTGAAGATAGCCGGCGATATTGAAAAAGAAGCAACGATAGAAACTCTTGTAAAGGCAAAAGGCTTTACAGAATGCGTAGCGGTAATAGGAGATAATAGTGTCAACGTAATAGTTAAAACGTCGGGACTTAAGGAAAACGAAGCTACAATAATCAAAGAAATAGCAGAAAACGAAACAAAAATCACGGCGAATAACATTAAAATTATTGAAATAAAATGAGAACTTAACCAATCTACGCATTTAAAATGTGGGCTGGTACCCAGAATCACAATAAGAGCTGTAAAAACAAAATGTTTTTACAGCTCTTATACTATTTTATATATTCAAATTCTATTCCATATATAACAACTATGTCGTTGTCCTGAACGCCTGCTTTTTCAAGCTCATCAAATACTCCGAAGTTTTTAAGAACTCTTTGTAAATATTGCAACGACTCATAGTCAGTATAGTTGATGGAATTGACAACTCTCTTAAGCCAAGGTGCTTCCACAACATAGCAACCGTCTTCAAAGGTGATTTTAATTTCACCGTCTGTTGCGCTTGAAGGCGTGTATGGCTCATATTGAGTTTCATATACTGCAACGGGAGGAAGCTTGGAAAGCTTATCGTAAATAGCTTGAATAAGCTCGTTAATTCCTGTGTGTGCAGCTGCAGAAATGAAGAAAATTTCCATATCTTTTTCTTTTGCAAAAGCTTTTAATCTTTCAAGACTTTCTTCGTCTGCCAAAAAGTCTATTTTATTTGCAGCTATAATCTGAGGACGCTGAGAAAGCTCCTCACTATATAGTCTTAATTCTTCAAAGATTTTTTCTAAATCGTCCACAGGGTCTCTGCCCTCGCAGCCCGAAGCGTCAACAACGTGAACTAAAAGACGGCATCTGTCTATATGTCTTAAAAATTCGTGTCCTAAGCCTGCGCCTGCGCTTGCACCTTCGATTATTCCTGGAATATCCGCCATTACAAAGCTTTTTTCTTCGCCTGCTGTAACTACGCCTAAATTGGGAGTAAGAGTAGTGAAATGATAGTTGGCAATTTTAGGACGGGCAGCGCTTACAACAGAAAGTAATGTTGATTTTCCGACGTTGGGGAAGCCTACAAGACCTACGTCGGCAATAAGCTTAAGCTCGAGGGTAAGCTGCAATTCATCACCCTCTACACCGGCCTTTGCAAAACGTGGAATTTGCCTTGTGGAGCTTGCAAAATGCTGATTTCCTCTGCCGCCTCTACCGCCCTTGGCAATAGTAAAGGGGGTATTGTCAGAAATGTCTTTTATTATCTGACCTGTGTTTGCATCTTTAATAATTGTACCGATAGGTACTTTTATATAAAGATTTTCAGCTGATTTGCCTGTCATTTTTTTAGAACGTCCGTCTTCACCGTTTCTTGCTTCAAATTTCTTTTTGTAGCGAAAATCAAACAAAGTGTTAAGATTGTTATCTGCAACAAAAACAATATCTCCGCCTTTGCCGCCGTCTCCGCCGTCGGGACCGCCTGCGGCAACATATTTTTCACGGTGAAAAGAAACGCAACCGTTACCGCCGTTGCCGGCTTTAACCGTAATTGTAACTGTATCTACAAACATATAAATTTCATTCCTCCGAATAAACGGCTGTTAATATTATATACAGAAAAATCACTGTAAAACTAAACAGCTTTACAGTAAAGCATATTTTACAAAAAAACGGGGCAGACAATCGTCTGCCCCGATTATATAAGATACTACTGAGCTATAGAGTATACGCTAACTCTTTTCTTATCCTTGCCAACTCTTTCAAACTTAACCTTACCATCTAAAAGAGCAAACAATGTATCATCGGAGCCGATGCCGACATTATTGCCGGGATGGATTTTAGTACCTCTTTGTCTAACCAAAATGTTGCCTGCTAAAACGAACTGACCGTCAGCTCTTTTAACGCCAAGTCTTTTGGACTCGGAATCACGACCGTTTTTGGTAGAACCCATACCTTTCTTATGTGCCATTAGAATTACACCTCACAATAAACAAGTAATAATTGTTTTAAGTTACACCGACAAATTAAGCGTTGATAGCTTCAATTTGAATTTTGGTGTAGGGCTGTCTGTGTCCCTGACGTCTTCTGTATCCCTTTTTAGGCTTGTACTTGAAAATCTTGATTTTCTTTTCTTTGCCTGACTTGATAACTTTTGCTACAACAGTTGCGCCTGCAACGGTAGGTTCGCCGATTTTGAGACCATTGTCATCAGATACTGCAAGAATGCTGTCAAAGGTAACCTGTGAGTCGTTCTCGGCATTCAACTTTTCAATGAAAAGTATATCGCCTTCCTGTACCTTGTATTGCTTTCCGCCTGTTTGTAAAATTGCGTACAAAACAAAGCACCTCTCTTTCGATAAAACTCGCTATACGGGGTAGACAAATAGCTGTCATTTATGACCCTTAATATGCGGCTTTGCAATTATATCACATAAAAATCGTTATGTCAACTGTTTTTGAAATAATTTTTTATTTGTGAACAAATTGAAAAAAGTTTAAATTAGCTATTTATTTTATTTAATATATATGTTATAATATAAGTTATGTTTGATATATAGAGAAATGAAAGGTGGGAATAGGCATAGGGCTTTGTCAGAGAAATTTGAACAAGCTATGCTTAGAAAAAATGAAAGCTGTTATAACGGTTATAGGAAAAGATACAACAGGTATTATTGCTAAGGTAAGTCAGGAGTGCTACAAGCTTAACGTAAATATTCTTGATATTACACAAAAGGTGCTTGATGATACCTTTGCGATGATAATGATGGTAGATACAAAAAATATGACAGGTGAGTATACTGTGCTTGTTGACAATATGAATAATCTGGCAAAGGAAACAGGACTTGTAATTCACACAATGCATGAGGATATTTTTAACTCAATGCACAGAATATAGTTTTTAAACCCTATCGAAAGGAAATTTTCTTATGATAAATGCATACGATATACTTGAAACAATAAAAATGATTGACCAGGAAGACCTTGATATAAGAACAATAACCATGGGTATATCTTTGACAGATTGTTGTGACACTAATGTTTCAAAAGCTGCAACAAAAATATACGATAAAATTACATCTAAGGCGCAAAGACTTGTAAGAGTCGGAGAGCAAATCGAAAAGGAATACGGTATTCCCATTATTAACAAGAGAATTTCCGTTACTCCTATCTCAATTCTTGCAGACAGCTGTTATGACCAGGATATAACTCTGCTTGCAAAGGCTTTGGATAAAGCGGCAACAGAGCTGGGCGTTAATTTTATAGGCGGTTATTCGGCATTGGTACATAAAGGCTTTACAAAGGGTGATACTGCGCTTATTAACAGTATTCCCAAAGCGCTTGCTGAAACTCAGAATGTATGCTCAAGCGTAAATGTAGCCTCTACCAGAGCAGGAATCAATATGGATGCCGTTGCTATGATGGGTAAAATTATTAAGAAAACAGCAGAGCTTACTTGGGACAGGTCCTCAATAGGCTGTGCAAAGCTGGTAGTTTTTGCAAATGCTGTGGAGGATAATCCTTTTATGGCAGGAGCTTTTCACGGAATAGGTGAGCCTGAGTGCGTAATTAACGTAGGTGTATCAGGTCCCGGAGTCGTAAGAAGCGCAATAAAAAGAGCAGGAAGCTGTAATATAACAGAGGTTGCTGACATAATTAAGCGTACAGCTTTTAAAATTACAAGAATGGGACAGCTTGTGGCTCTTGAAGCTTCTCAAAGATTGGGTGTTCCATTTGGAATAGTTGATTTGTCATTGGCACCGACTCCTGCAGTAGGTGATTCTGTGGCATACATTCTTGAAGAAATGGGTCTTGAGCAGTGCGGCGGCTGCGGTACAACAGCTTGTCTTGCTCTTTTGAATGATGCAGTTAAAAAAGGCGGAGTAATGGCATCGTCTCATGTTGGCGGTCTTTCAGGTGCTTTTATTCCTGTTTCGGAAGATGCGGGAATGATTGCGGCGGCTTCAAACGGAAGCTTAACGCTTGAAAAGCTTGAAGCTATGACGGCGGTTTGCTCTGTAGGCCTTGATATGATAGCAGTTCCGGGCGATACCGAGGCAGATGTAATATCTGCACTTATTGCAGACGAAGCGGCTATCGGTGTTGTAAACAGTAAAACTACAGCGGTAAGAGTTATTCCTGCAATAGGTAAAAAAGTAGGGGATAGCGTAGAATTTGGCGGTCTTTTGGGAAGCGCCCCGATAATGCCGATATCTTCTGTTTCACCTGCTAAGTTTATCGGCAGAGGCGGAAGAATACCCGCACCCTTACAAAGTCTTAAGAATTAGTTTTAGTGAGGTAATTTGTTTGTCGGAGCTTTTGGTTGGAATTGACGTAGGCTCTACTACCGTAAAAGTAGTGCTTACTGATGAAAAAAACAATATTATACATAAAGACTATAAAAGGCATATGTCTGCAGTGAGAGAAAAAGTGTGTGAAATGCTGAACGATATTTCTGCGCTTTGTCAGAATAAGCAGCTTAAAGTAAGTCTTACAGGCTCGGGCGCATTAAGTCTTTCCAAAATTGCAGGTTTGCCCTTTGTGCAAGAGGTTTTTTCTTGTGCGAAGGCTGTGCGACTTTATTATCCGCAGACAGATGCGGCAATAGAGCTTGGCGGTGAAGATGCCAAAATAATCTTTTTCGGAAATTCCTTAGAAGAGAGAATGAACGGCTCTTGTGCAGGAGGTACAGGCTCTTTTATAGACCAGATGGCAACACTTCTGAATGTTACAACAGATAGATTTGATGAACTCTATAAAGAACACGAGAAAATATATGATATTGCTTCCAGATGCGGAGTTTTTGCTAAAAGTGATATTCAGCCTCTTTTAAATCAGGGTGCCAAAAAGGCAGACCTTGTGGCAAGTGTATATGCGGCAGTTGTAAACCAAACTATTGCAGGACTTGCACAGGGCAGAAAAATAAAAGGAAATGTAATTTTCTTAGGCGGACCTCTTTATTATATGAGCGGCTTAAGAGAACGCTTTAAAATTGCATTAAATCTTGATGATAAAAGTGCGATTTTCCCTGAAAACGCTCTTTATCTTGTAGCTATCGGTGCGGCGTTAAGTGCTGCACAAAATAAAAATAGCTGTACCTTTGAAGAGTTATATGAAAAAATTTCAAATGCAACAGAGGTAACAAAAAAAGGCACAATAAGTCCTTTGTTTGAAAACGAAGAGGAATATACGGAGTTTTTAAACCGCCACAAAAAAGCAACTCTTGTAAAGGGTGATATTTCAACCTATAAGGGTAAGGCTTATTTGGGAATTGATGCGGGAAGCACTACTACCAAGCTTGTTTTGATTTCGGAAAACAATGAGATATTATTTGAATATTATAACAATAATAACGCAAATCCTGTAAAAACGGTTAAAAAGCAATTCGAAAAGCTTTTGCCGATGTTAGAAAACAGAATAGAAATTTGTGGCTCTGCAGTTACAGGCTACGGAGAAGAGCTCATAAAAAGTGCCTTTGGTGTGGATTTAGGGCTTGTAGAAACAATAGCGCATCTTACAGCGGCACAGTATTTTAAAAAAGACGTAGATTTTATTCTTGATATAGGTGGACAGGATATAAAATGCTTCTCTATAAATAACGGAGTTATTGACAGTATAATGCTCAATGAAGCCTGTTCGTCGGGCTGTGGCTCATTTTTGGAAACCTATGCAAAAGTCCTTTCTTTTACGGCAGAGGAGTTCGGCAAAAAAGCTCTTTTTGCTAAAAACCCCGTAGATTTAGGCTCAAGATGCACCGTGTTTATGAATTCTTCAATTAAGCAAGCGCAAAAAGACGGCGCACAGGTTGAGGACATTTCGGCAGGTCTTGCAATTTCAGTTGTAAAAAATGCACTTTACAAGGTAATAAGAATAAATAATCTTGCCGAAATAAAAAGCAACATAGTTGTTCAAGGCGGTACTTTCTATAACGATGCAGTGCTCAGAGCCTTTGAAAGAGAAATAGGTAAAAATGTTGTACGTCCCGATATTGCAGGACTTATGGGCGCTTTCGGCGCGGCTCTTTATGCTAAAAAGCATTCAAAAGGAAAAAGCTCTTTGATTACAGCTGATAAGCTTGCTGAGTTTACCCATACAACTAAAACAACAGTTTGTAAAGGCTGTACCAATCATTGTCCTCTTACCGTTAATTATTTTGGTGACAAAAAAGGATATATTTCGGGAAACAGATGCGAAAAGCCTTTGGGAAAAACAAGTGATAAAAATCTCATAAATCTTTATGATTTTAAATATAAAAAGCTTATGTCTTTAAAATCAGAGGGCAGCAGAGGAAAAATCGGTATTCCTATGGGGCTGAATATGTATGAAAATCTGCCTTTTTGGTTTGCTTTTTGGAATGAGCTTGGCTTTGAGGTTGTTATAAGTGAGCATACAACTAAGCAGACATATTTAAAAGGACAAAGCTCTATCCCGTCAGATACCGTGTGTTATCCTGCAAAGCTTATGCACGGTGCTGTTGAAAGCTTGCTTGAAAAAGGGATTACGGATATCTTCTATCCTTGTTTGCCTTATAATTTTGATGAGCATATGAGCGATAATTGCTATAACTGTCCCGTTGTTGCATATTATCCTGAGCTTTTAAATGCTAATATGGAATCTCTTTCGGGAATTCGTTTTATAAATCCTTATTTGGCAATTAACAGAAAGAAAACCTTTAAAAAAGGTGCTTATAACGAGCTGTCAAAATATTTTGATGTTACTAAAAAGCAAATAGAAAAAGCTACCGAGCAAGCATATAGTGCATACGATGCTTACAGAAAAGAAATTCGTGAGCAGGGCGAAAAGGCTTTAAAAATCGCAAAAGAAGAAAATTTACCCGTAATTATTCTTGCTTCACGACCTTATCATATAGACCCTGAGATAAATCACGGTATTCCTGCTTTGCTTACCTCTTTAGGCTTTATAGTTGTAAGTGAGGACAGCGTTTATCATCTTGTTGATAAAAAGGCAGAGGTAAAGGTACTTAATCAGTGGACATATCATTCAAGAATGTATAATGCTGCTAAGCTTACTACTACTCTTGAAAATGCACAAATGGTACAGCTTGTTTCCTTTGGCTGCGGTATTGATGCTATTACAAGTGATGAAATAAAAGAAATTTTAGAGAGTAAGGGCAAGCTTTATACACAGCTTAAGATTGATGAAATAAACAATCTGGGCGCTGTTAAAATTCGTTTGAGAAGCTTGCAGGCAGCTATGAACATAAGAGAAGACTAATAAAAGGTGAAACGGAGTACATATGGCAGACAGAGTTATATTTACAAAACAAATGAAAAAGGATTACACAATCCTTATTCCGAATATGCTTCCCGTTCATTTCAGACTTTTGCAGAGAGTTTTCTGGAAGCACGGATATAATGCAGAGCTTCTCACAACTTCCCACAGAGGCATTGTTGACGAAGGTCTTAAAAATGTTCATAACGATACCTGTTATCCTGCATTACTTGTTATCGGACAATTTATTGATGCCTTAAAAAGCGGAAAGTACGATAAAAACAAGGTTGCCCTTATGATAACTCAGACAGGCGGCGGATGTAGGGCGTCTAATTATATCAATCTTTTGAGAAAAGCCCTTAAAAAAAGTGGTCTGGAATATGTTCCTGTTATCTCCTTAAACCTTGCAGGACTTGAAAAAAATCCCGGCTTTAAGCTTAATTTTAAGCTTTTGAGTGAACTGATTTTTGCTCTTTTGTACGGAGATATTTTAATGCATCTTTCCCAATGCGTAAAACCCTATGAAAAGATAAAAGGAAGCTGTGATAAGCTCACGGAAGAATGGGTACATAAGCTTTATGAACAGTTTAAAAAGGGAAAAAGAATTTGTCAGAAAACCTACCGTGAAAACGCAATTAAAATAACAGAGTCTTTTGCTAAAATAGAGGTTAATAACGAAAATAAAATAAAAGTAGGTATAGTGGGAGAAATATATGTAAAATTTGCACCTCTTGGAAATAACGATTTAGAAGAATTTTTACTCAAAGAAGGCGCACAGCCTGTTATGTACGGCTTGCTTGACTTTATATTATATACCTGTGATGCTATGGTGGAGGACAGAAGACTTTTTGGTTCGGGTATTATAAAAGCAACTGTTGCAAAGTGGCTTAGAAAATATATGGTCAACTGTCAGAATATAATGCTTGAGGTGCTTAAGCCATATGAACGCTTTAATACTCTTACTGAGTTTTTCCATAAAAAAGAGCTTGTTAAAGGATATGTAGGAATAGGAAATAAAATGGGAGAAGGCTGGCTTCTTATTTCCGAGATGTTAGAGCTTATTGAAAGTGGAGTTCCTAATATAGTTTGTACTCAGCCTTTTGGGTGCCTGCCTAATCATATAATAGGCAAGGGTATGATAAAAAAATTGCGTGATAATTATCCTCAGTCCAATATTGTTGCAATAGATTATGACCCCGGAGCAACAAAAGCCAATCAGGAAAACAGGATAAAGCTTATGCTTGCAAATGCAAGAGAAACACAGCAGACAGAAAAAACTACGGATATGGAGAATGTAAATGCTTTTAAAAAGTCTTGAAATTCAGGGATTTAAGTCATTTCCCGACAAAACCGAAATACTGTTTACAGACGGAATTACAGCTATTGTAGGTCCTAACGGAAGCGGTAAAAGTAATATTGCCGATGCAGTGCGCTGGGTATTGGGTGAAATGTCCTCAAAAACCTTGAGAGGCGTCAAAATGGAGGACGTCATATTTGACGGCACTCAGGACAGAAAGCCTTTAGGTTTTGCAGAGGTTTCACTTACAATAGATAATTCTGACGGAGAGCTTCCTCTTGAATATAACGAAATAACCGTTACAAGACGTTATTACCGTTCGGGTGAAAGTGAATATTTTATAAACAGAGCACCGGTAAGACTAAAAGACATAAATGAGCTTTTTATGGATACCGGTTTAGGTAAGGACGGCTATTCTATTATCGGACAGGGCAGAATAGCTGAAATTTTGTCGGTAAAAAGCGAAGACAGACGTCAGATTTTTGAAGAGGCAGCGGGAATTTCAAAGTTCCGTTACAGAAAAGCGGAGACAGAAAGAAAGCTTCAGGCAACAGAAGAAAACTTACTGAGATTAAGAGATATCTTAACAGAGCTTGAGGACAGAGTAGAGCCTTTGAGAATACAGTCTGAAAAGGCACAGAAATATCTTATTTTACGTGACGAGAGAAGAATTCTTGAAATTAGCGTATGGCTTGACAATATTGAAAAAATCAAACAAGGTATTGAAAAGCTTGAAGCAGACTGTAAAAATGCCAAAAACCTGTTAGCTGACTCTGAAACAAAATTAGAGGCTATTGAACGTCAGATAGATAAAAGCTATGAAGCTACAAGACAAATAACTGTTGAAATAGATAATATAAGAAACGAAATACATCAGATTGAAGAAAAAAGCATCAATTTATCCTCTGATATTGCAATATTGAAAAATGATATTCTTCACAATAACGAGGGAATAGCAAGAATAGAGGAAGAGATAAACCAACAAGGGCAACAGGAACAGCAGATAAAATTACAAATAGAAGATAAAAAGACACAAATTGAAAAGCTTGAAAACGAAAAAGTCAATTTGGAAGCTCAGCTTAATACTGTTATAGCTGAAAGCACAAAATTAGAAAGTGCAAGTAAAGAGCAAGCGGCGGTAATTGAAGAAAAGAGTCAGCAGGCTATGGCTTTAAGCACAAAGCTTACCGACATTAAAATTGCAGAAAGCTCGGCAACTGCTAATTTTGAAGCTTCTAACAAGCGTTTAAATGAATTGGACGACGAAAAAGCAAACAAACAAGAGTCATTAAAAGCGCTTCTTGATAAAAAGAAAGAAACGACAGATGCTATTACTCAGAAAGAGAATAAGCAAAAATCGCTTTCCAATATAATAAACGGATATTCTCTTAAGCTGAAAAGCAGACAGGAAAAAGCTGTATCAATGCAAAAAAGCTATGATGCTTTAAATGTAGAGTTTATGACAGCTAATCAAAAAATAAAAATGCTTACCGATATGCAACGTCATTTTGAAGGCTTTTCGGGAAGCGTAAAGGCTGTTATGGAGGAGTATTCAAGAGGCGGATTAAAGGGAATTTACGGAACAGTTTCCTCAGTAATCAACGTTTCTGATGAAAATTCTCTTGCTATAGAAACGGCACTCGGAGCAGCAATCCAAAACATAGTTGTAGATACTGAAAATGATGCTAAGGCGGCAATCTATTTCCTTAAATCCAAAAAAGCGGGCAGAGCAACCTTTTTACCTCTATCTTCAGTAAATTCTTCAAGTGTAAATGAGAAGGATTTTGAAAAGTTTGAAGGATTTATAGGAATAGGCGCAAAGCTTGTAGAGTTTGACTCTAAGTTTTCAGGTGTAGTAAACTCTCTGCTTGGAAGAACGATAGTTGTTGACCATATTGACAATGCTATAAGAATGGCTAAAGCTACAGGCTATAAATACAGAATAGTAACTTCGGACGGTCAGCAGGTAAATGCAGGCGGTTCTTTAACAGGCGGTTCATCTGTTAAAAATGCGGGAATACTTACAAGAGCAAACGAAATCGGACGTCTTAAAGCCTCTGTTGAGGAGCTTGAGCAAAAGCTTGATACACAGGCTCAGAGCCTTAAAGATATTCAGGCAGAGGTGGCATCGCTTACAGCTTCTTTAGATGGCGCAAACGCTGAAAACCGTGTGCTTGATGATGAGCTGATTTTAGAAAGAAGCGAGCTTTCTCACATTGAAGGACTTGCTGCAGATTTGCAAAATGAGCTTGATAATTTTGAGAATGACCGTAAGAAATTAGAAGAAGATACGGAAAATCTTAAAAAACAAGGTTTGCAATTAAGAACTGAAATTGCTGAGCTTGAAACACAGGAAGCAAAGATTCAAGAGGCACTTGCACAGCTTACTGCAGGAACAAACGATATAGCTGCTCAAAGAGAACAGCTTAACAGCGGAATTTCTCAAAAACGCCTTGAAATTCTAAATGTAAGTAAGGATATAGAGGCAAATAAAGAGGCTATAATTGAGCTTAACAATACTCTTGAGCTTCAAGGTAAATCAAACGAAGCAAGATATGCTCAGATTGAACAGATAAAGCAAAATAATGAACAGCTTAACAATCAGATAATTGAGCTTGAAAAACAAGGTGTTACTTTTGCAGGCGAAATAAAAGCTAAAAAAGAGCAAACTCAACTCCTTATAAAACAGCGTGAGGATGCTGAAAAGCAGATAACTGTTGAGCGTGAGCGTGAAAAAGCAGAGGCTGAAATAAAGAGTAAATACGTTGCAGAGGTTGAGCGTTTAGAGGGTAAAAAAGCAAACGTACAAATGGAATGCGACGGCATTATTTTAAAGCTGTGGGACGAATACGAGCTTACAGTGTCAGATGCTCAGCCCTTCAGACAAGAGCTTGAGAGTGTTCCAAAAGCCAATAAGCGTATAAGCGATATAAAATCGGAAATGAAGAAAATGGGTGACGTAAATCTTAATGCGGTGGAAGAATATAAAACCGTAAAAGAGCGTTATGATTTACTTACAGCACAAATTTCTGATATAGATACAGCTAAAAACGAGCTCTTGAAAATAATAACAGAGCTTACCTCAAAAATGCGTGAAATCTTTACAGAGCAATTTAAAGTTATCAACGAAAACTTTAATCAGACGTTTATTGAATTATTTGGCGGCGGTACAGCAAAGCTTACTCTTTCCGATCCGACAGATGTGTTGACCTCGGGAATAGAAATAAACGTTGCGCCTCCTGGAAAAATAATAAAGCATCTTTCAGCACTTTCGGGCGGAGAGCAAGCCTTCGTTGCAATAGCGCTTTATTTTGCTATTTTGCGTGTACGTCCTACACCGTTTTGTCTGCTTGACGAGATTGAGGCGGCGCTTGATGATGTAAACGTCAACAGATATGCTGAATATCTGCGTAGATTAACGAATAAAACACAGTTTATTACCATTACTCACAGAAGAGGAACAATGGAAGAGGCTGACAGACTTTACGGAGTTACAATGCAGGAAAAAGGTGTCAGCAAGCTTTTGACAATCAATGTAAATGAAATGGTGGAAAAATTAAATCTCAATTAAGAAGCAGGGGATATAAATGGGTTTTTTTGAAAAAATCAAAAAAGGTCTCACTAAAACAAAAGACGGAATGTCAAATTCTTTGAATGGGCTTTTTGCAAATTTCCGTACAGTTGATGAGGATTTTTTAGAAGAGCTTATGGAAATTCTTATAACATCTGATGTGGGTTATGAGGTGTCCGAAAAAATAATAGATGAGCTAAGAAGTGCGGCAAAACTTGAAAAAATTAAAGATACTGAGGAGCTCAAACAACAGCTTGTTGAAATTTTGACCTCTCTTATGGATGATGAAAAAATACAGCTGGATATATCAAAAAAACCTGCTGTAATTCTTGTAATAGGAGTAAACGGAGTAGGTAAAACAACTTCTATTGCAAAGCTTGCAAATCACTTTAAATCACAGGGAAAAAAGGTTATTTTAGGCGCAGGAGATACCTTTAGAGCTGCCGCAATAGAACAGCTTGAAATATGGGCACAGCGTGTAGGTGTCGATATAGTAAAGCACACTGAGGGAAGTGACCCTGCAGCAGTTATTTTTGATACTGTACAGGCAGGAAAGGCAAGAGGAGCAGATTGTATAATTTGCGATACAGCAGGAAGACTTCATAATAAAAAGCATCTTATGGATGAGCTTGCCAAAATTTCAAGAGTACTTGACAGAGAATTACCCGATACATCAAGAGAAACTCTTTTAGTGCTTGATGCAACAACAGGTCAAAACGCTTTAAATCAAGCACGTGAATTTAAAAATTCTGCGGCAATAACCGGAATAATCCTAACAAAGCTTGACGGAACAGCAAGAGGCGGAATGGTTATTTCAGTTAAGGAAGAACTTAATGTTCCTGTTAAGTTTATAGGCGTTGGTGAAAAGATGGACGACCTTCAGCCCTTTAACGCAAGAGATTTTGCAAACGCTTTAATTGAGCCATAAAAGGAGAAAAAAGATATGCATAATTTTGTTATTGCTACAAATAATCAAAAAAAGCTTAAAGAGCTAAGCGCAATTCTTGATGAATTTAATATAAATGCAAAATCAATGAAGGAAGCGGGAATAAATACAGAAATAGAGGAAGATGGACTTACCTTCGAAGAAAATGCTCTTATAAAGGCAAGAACGGTTTGTAAGCTTTCAGGATGTCCTGCCGTTGCGGATGACAGCGGACTTTGTGTAGAAGCTTTGAACGGAGAGCCGGGAATATATTCAGCTCGCTACGGTGGCGATAAATGTCAAAATGATATTGACAGATACGAACTTTTAATTTACAATATGAAAAATATGGAAAATAGAAAAGCTTATTTTGTAAGCGCAGTTGCCTGTGTATTTCCCGACGGAAGAGAATTTACAGTAAGAGGCACAGTTGACGGTGAGATACTTTGTGCGCCTCAGGGTGAAAACGGCTTTGGTTATGACCCTATATTTTATATTGAACAATATAAAAAAACTATGGCAGAAATAGAGCCTGAAATTAAAAATAAAATTTCGCACAGAGCAAATGCTCTTAAGCTTTTTGTAAAAGAGCTTGAAAAATATATTTAAGGATAGGTATAATAAATGCTTACATCAAAACAACGTGCGTATTTACGCTCCCTTGCAAATACACAGACAGCTATTTTGCAGGTTGGAAAAATAGGAATAAATGATAACCTTATAAATCAGGTAAGAGATGCTCTTAATGCAAGAGAGTTAATTAAATTAAGCGTTCTTGAAACATCACCTGTAAGTGCAAAGGAAGCGGCAAATGAATTAGCTGAAATGATAAACTGCGATGTAGTACAGGTTATCGGCTCAAAATTTGTGCTTTACAAAGAGTCAAAAGATAAAAAGAAAATACAGCTATGAAAATTGGAATATTAGGCGGAAGCTTTAATCCTATACATTGCGGTCATATTTATCTGGCAAAAAAAGCTACAGAGCTTTTAAAGCTTGATAAGATGCTTATTATTCCTGCGGGAAATCCGCCGCATAAAAAGCTTGCAGGCGGTGCAGAGAACATTGACAGATTTAATATGACAGATATTGCATTTTCAGATAAAATAAATTATAATGTATTGGATATAGAGATTTTTAAAGATGTTCCTTGTTATACCTCTGATACTGTTACCGAATTGAAACAGCAGTATAAAAATGATACTCTCTATTTAATTATGGGTACTGATATGGTTTTAACCCTTCAGAATTGGTATAAGACGGAGAATATATGTAAAAACTGTGTAATTGTTGCGGCACCGAGAAACAAAGACGAGGCTGAAAAAATAAAAAAGCACAGTGAGTTTTTAAAAGAAAAATACAATGCTCGGCTTGAAATTCTTGATATTGAGCCTTTGAGCATAAGCTCAACACAGGTTCGTGAAAAAATTAAAGCAGGGGAAAGCTGTTTTGGCTTAATACCCGACGAGGTTTATGAGTATATTAAAAAAAGGGGGCTTTATAAATAATGGATAAAAAATTTTTATTAAGGCTTCTTAAGGACAGACTTTCGGAGAAAAAATATAAGCATACAATAGGCGTTGCAGAAACTGCAGTAAAGCTTGCAAAAATATATTCAGTTGATGAAGAAAAAGCTTATTTTGCAGGACTTTTACATGATATTACAAAAGAATTGTCTCCAAAAGAACAAATGGACTTTTGCATTGATTATAAAATCGAGCTTGATTTTGTTGAGAAAAACGAGCCCAAGGTTTTACATCAGCATACAGGGGCATACTATGTAAGATATCTTCTCAATATTGAGGATGAAGAAATTGTAAGAGCTGTAAGGTATCATACAACTGCAAATAAATATATGACAGAGCTTGATAAAATAATTTATATTGCCGATTGCGTAGAGCCAAACAGAACTTATGACGGTGTAGAGGAAATACGGCAGGCTTTAGAAGAAAAAGGGCTTGATTTTGCAATGCTTACAGCTTTACGCTCTTCTATTATCGAGGTTGCTAAAAAAGGAACATTGTTACATCCGGATACAATTGAAGCATACAATGTTTTTGTTGAAAATCAGAAAAATTAACTTATGAAAGGCTGACAGTGGCACAATGAATAAAGATGAAGTATTTAATTATGCAAAAATAGCATATGAAGCGCTTGACAGTAAAAAAGGTCAGAATATAGAGGTTTTAAAAATAGACCGTCTTACTGTGCTTGCAGACTATTTTGTTATTGCTGAGGGTACATCTACAACACAGATAAAAACTCTTGCAGATACAGTTGAAGCTATGCTTGAACAAACCGATTTACACCTTCTTCACAGAGAAGGCTACAATGACGGAAACTGGGTATTGCTCGATTACGGCACCTTGATAGTTCACGTATTCAGCAAAGAAACAAGAGAATTTTATAATCTTGAAAAGCTGTGGGCAGATGCCGAGAAGGTTACAATAGAGTTATAATAAATTGACATAAAAAGAGAGGCAAAAGAGTAATGAAGTACGATTTTAAAGCTATTGAGAAGAAATGGCAGGAAATTTGGGAGGAAAAAGGAGTTTTCCACGCAAAAAACGAATATGATAAGCCTAAATTCTATGCACTTGTAGAATTTCCTTATCCTTCCGGACAGGGCTTGCACGTCGGACACCCCCGTTCTTATACAGCGCTTGACGTTGTAGCAAGAAAAAGACGTATGGAAGGCTATAACGTTCTTTATCCTATGGGTTGGGACGCTTTTGGTCTGCCTACCGAAAATTTTGCAATTAAAAATAAAATTCACCCTGAGGTTGTAACTGAAAAGAATATTGCCAATTTCAAAAAACAGCTTCAGTCGTTAGGTCTTTCTTTTGACTGGTCAAGAGAAATAGATACAACAAACCCCGATTACTATAAGTGGACACAGTGGATTTTTATTCAGCTCTTCAAAAAAGGACTTGCTTACAAAAAGGAAATGTCAGTAAACTGGTGTACCTCCTGTAAGGTTGTACTTGCAAATGAAGAGGTTGTGAACGGTGTTTGCGAGCGTTGCGGAAGCGAAGTAGTTCACAAAGATAAAAGCCAATGGATGCTTAAAATAACAGAATATGCTCAGCGTCTTATTGACGACCTTGATACAGTAAACTACATCGAAAGAGTAAAAACTCAGCAGAAAAACTGGATAGGCCGTTCAACAGGAGCAGAGGTTGATTTCAAAATAACAAACGGAGACTCTTTAACTGTATATACAACACGTCCCGACACTCTCTACGGCGCTACTTATATGGTAATTTCTCCCGAGCATCCTATGATTGAGAAGAACAAAGCTCTTCTTAAAAACTATGATGAAGTAGTAAAATACAGAGAAATTGCAGCTAAAAAATCCGATTTCGAGCGTACCGAAATGGTAAAGGAAAAAACAGGTGTAAGGCTTGACGGAATAAGCGCAATAAATCCTGTAAATGAAAAAGAAATTCCGATTTTTGTATCAGACTATGTACTTATGACTTACGGTACAGGCGCTATTATGGCAGTACCTGCTCACGATACCCGTGACTATGATTTTGCAAAAACCTTTAATTTACCTATGATAGAGGTTGTTGCAGGCGGAAACATAGAAAAAGAAGCATATACCGATATTGAAAGCGGTACAATGATTAACTCAGGCATTTTGGACGGACTTTCCGTAAAGGATGCAAAAGAGAAAATAATTAAATTCCTTGAAGAAAAGGGAATAGGACACGCTAAAGTAAATTACAAGCTCAGAGACTGGGTATTCTCCCGTCAGCGTTATTGGGGAGAGCCTATTCCGCTTGTATATTGCGAAAAATGCGGTTGGGTACCTCTTGATGAGAGTGATTTACCCTTAAGACTTCCCGAGGTTGATTCTTATGAGCCTACAGATACAGGAGAATCACCCCTTTCTAAAATGACAGATTGGGTAAATACAACCTGTCCTCATTGCAAAGGTCCTGCAAAAAGAGAAACAGATACAATGCCTCAGTGGGCAGGCTCTTCCTGGTATTTCTTACGTTATACAGACCCCAATGAAACAAAAGCACTTGCAAGTGAAGAAGCGCTTAAGTACTGGCTTCCTGTTGACTGGTATAACGGCGGCATGGAGCATACAACTCTACATCTTCTTTATTCTCGTTTCTGGCATAAGTTCTTATATGATATCGGCATTGTTCCCACAGCAGAGCCTTACGCAAAGCGTACCTCACACGGTATGATTTTAGGTGAGAACAATGAAAAGATGTCCAAATCAAGAGGAAACGTAGTAAATCCCGATGAGATTGTAAATGAGTACGGAGCAGATACCTTACGTCTTTATGAGATGTTTATAGGCGATTTTGAAAAAGCGGCTCCTTGGTCCTCTTCAAGTATAAAAGGCTGTAAGCGTTTCCTTGAGCGCTCCTGGTCACTAATGGATATTGCAACTGACGAAAGCGGATATTCAAAAGAACTTGAAAACAGTATGCATAAAACAATTAAAAAGGTTACCGAGGATATAGAAAGCCTTAAATTCAATACAGCAATAGCTTCTCTTATGTCTCTTTTAAATGAATTTTATGACAAGAAAAAGATTACAAAAGACGAGCTGAAAACTTATATTTTATTGCTTAATCCCTTTGCTCCTCATATCACTGAGGAAATGTGGGAAGCTATGAAATTTGAAGGTATGGTAACCGGACAGCAATATCCTAAGTTTGATGAAAGTAAGACTAAGGATAGCTTTACCGAAATAGTTGTTCAGGTGAACGGAAAGCTTAAATCAAGAATAAGTGCAGCAGCAGGCGTTTCTCAGGATGAAGCGGTAGCAATTGCTAAAGCCGATGAAAAAGTAGCGGCAGCACTTGAAGGAAAAGAAATAGTTAAAATTATTTATGTTCCCAATAAGCTTTTAAATATCGTAGTAAAATAAGGTTTGTCAATACGTTCAAAAACGGCAGATGCACTCAGCATCTGCCGTTTTTATATGTAAAGAGATATAACTTTACAGCCATTAGATGTTATTTTGCTTCTTTGCGGCTGTAACAGTATTTTTCATAAGAGTAGCTATTGTCATAGGACCAACTCCGCCGGGAACAGGGGTAATAAAGGAAGCTTTTTTAGAAACATTTTCAAAATCAACGTCGCCGCAAAGCTTGCCGTTTTCGTCTCTGTTTATTCCTACGTCTATTACAACAGCGCCTTCCTTAACCATATCTGCAGTTACGAACTTAGGCTTTCCGATAGCAGCAACAAGAATGTCAGCTCCTGCGCAGATTTCTTTTAAATTCTTTGTTTTTGAATGACAAATAGTTACTGTTCCGTTGGAATGTAAAAGAAGCATAGCCATAGGCTTGCCTACAATATTACTGCGTCCGATAACAACACAGTTTTTGGAGCATATATCAATATTGTATTCTTTCAAAAGCTCCATAACACCTGCAGGGGTACAGGGAAGGAAATCGTAATCGCCAATCATAATCTTTCCAACGCTTTGGTCGGAAAAAGCATCAACGTCTTTAATGGGAGAAATTCTGTCAATAACAGCTTTATCGTCAAGTCCTTTAGGTAAGGGAAGCTGAACAAGAATACCGTTGATTTTTTTATCCTCGTTTAAACGGTCAATAAGGCTTAAAAGCTCTTGTTGAGTTGTGTTTTCATCAAGGGCATATTTTTCAGAGTAAATTCCTGTATAAGCACAAGCCTTTTCTTTGTTTGCAACGTATGTCTGAGATGCAGGGTCATTTCCTACTATAATAACTGCAAGTCCGGGAAAAATATTTTTTTGATTAAGCTCTGTAACCTCAGCTTTAACTTGGTCTTTGACGTGCTGAGAGGTTAATTTTCCGTCAATTATTGTCGCCATTTTCATCTTCCTTTTCTATTTTAATTTCATTTTGCAATTCGGTAGCGGGAACATCAAAAACTTTAACATAGTTTTTAGTCTCTTTATTCTTTTTTGTAAGAACTATAAGAATAATTAAAGCAACTATGGCTGATATGAAGCCTAAAATCTGAGAAACATAGCCGCCGAAAAGTCCTTTAATAATAAATTCCTGCTGTCTTAAGCCTTCTAAAAAGCCACGTCCGAAGCCGTACCAGATAACGTACATTAAAGCAACCTGACCGCTGAAACGCTTTTTAGCTTTCTTAACAAATATAAATAAAAGAATAAAGCCTAATAAATTCCAAAGACTTTCATATAAGAATAAAGGATGAACGCCATTCTTAGTAGCGTAATCGTTTTCAATAACCATTCTCCAGGGGAGAGATGTTTCAACTCCGTAAACCTCACCGTTGAAGAAATTGCCCCATCTGCCGATGCATTGACCTATAAGGAAGCCCATTGAAGCAACATCAAGAAGAGAGGAAAATTTAATTTTCTTAATTTTGCAAAGAATAAGTCCTCCGAAAAAAGCACCTATAATACCGCCGAAAATAGCAAGACCGCCTTTTCTTAGGTTGAAAATTTCACCAAAGGACTCGATATCTCCTAAAGTGAAGATAACATAATAAAGTCTTGCGCCGACAATGGCACAGGGAAGTCCAAAAAGTAAAGCATCATATATATTGTCCGAAACAAGATTGAATTTTTTGCAGTTTCTTAAAGCAAAAATAAAAGCAAGAACTATACCTATCGTTATAAGAATAGCATACCAATAAATAGCAAAGCTGCCTATTTTTATAAAGACTCTCGGTACTTCAACATTATTTATCCCAATACCGGGAAAAGAAATATTCATTGAGCATCCTCCTAACATATAGAAATAATTATACTATGAAAGTATATGAATGTCCAGTTGTTTTTTTATTTTAAAAATTTTTTAAGAAAAAAGAAAAAAATGCTTGCAAATGGAAATAATTTATGTTATTATATAGTGCAGTATGGTATTTATGCGATTTTTTAGGATATGGGGTGAAACATAATGAGAGAAGGAATACATCCGGAATACCAGGACGCAGTTATCAAATGTGCTTGCGGTGAGGTTATCAATACCAAATCCACAAAGAAGGAAATTAAGGTTGAAATTTGTTCAAAATGTCATCCTTTCTATACCGGAAAGCAGAAGCTGGTTGATACAGGCGGACGTGTTGACAGATTTAATAAGCGTTTCGGTCTTGGTAAATAGTTTTTAACGAATAAAGAGGCTGTAAAAAAACGAAAGTTTTTTTACAGCCTCTTTTTACCAAAAATAAATAAATCTCTTGACATTGGTAAAAATATACTATATAATTTGTCTTGTTAAAAGGGAGTAGTTTTTTTGCAAAGTCAACATACCGATGATTTTTCATCTGGCTTTGCGCCTTTCGTTTAAAGGAACAAGACTTTTAATGTGGAATTTCCATATTAAAGGTCTTTTTTTATATAACTTAGAAAAGGAGTTATACAAATGAGAGAATATTTAGAAAGCGCTCAGCAAATTTTAGAAAATCAGAAAACTGATGCTTTAAAAGGCTTAAGCGCACAGCAAGCGTCTGAAAGACTTGAAAAATACGGAAAGAACAAGCTTGCAGAGGGGAAAAAGACATCTATTGCAAGAAGATTTTTAAATCAGATTTCCGACCCGATGATAATTATTTTAATAATTGCGGCGGCTATTTCAGGCGTTACTGCGGTTTTTGAAGGCGAATCGTTGGTAGATGTATTTATAATTCTTTTTGTTGTAATTATAAATTCCGTGCTTGGCGTTCTTCAGGAAAGCAAGGCAGAAAAAGCCATTGATGCCCTTAAAGAAATGACTGCGGCAACTTCAAAGGTTCTACGTGACGGAACTGTGCATATTATAAAGAGTGAAGAGTTAGTTTGCGGCGATATAATTTTATTGGAAGCGGGAGATGCTGTTCCTGCAGATGCAAGAATTATAGAATCGGCTTCTTTAAAAATTGAAGAGGCAGCACTTACAGGAGAATCTGTACCTGTAGATAAAAAAGTGGAAGCTCTTGAGCTTAATGGTGCTAAAGACGTTCCTTTAGGCGATAGAAAAAATATGATGTATATGGGAAGCACCGTTGTTTACGGAAGAGGTAAAGCTGTTGTTGTTGCAACGGGAATGGAAACAGAAATGGGTAAAATTGCAAATGCACTTACCCAGGCACAAGAGTCTCAGACTCCTTTACAAATAAAGCTTTCACAGCTTAGCAAAATATTAACCTTCATAGTTTTGGGCATCTGTGTTTTTATATTCGGCTTCAGCGTTATCAAAAACGGTAGCTTTGAGCCCTCTGTTATGATTGATAGCTTTATGGTATCAGTTTCTCTTGCTGTTGCCGCTATACCCGAAGGTCTTGCGGCAGTTGTAACGATTGTTTTGTCTATGGGCGTTACTAAGATGTCAAAGAGAAACGCTGTTATAAGAAAGCTGACAGCGGTTGAAACCTTAGGCTGTACGCAGATTATATGCTCAGATAAAACAGGAACACTTACTCAGAACAAAATGACTGTTGTAGAGCATTTTACAGAGGATGAAAAGCTGCTTGCTTCTGCTATGGCTCTTTGTTCGGATGCAGAATTGGATGACAATAAAGAGGCAGTAGGAGAGCCTACTGAGTGTGCTCTTGTAAATTATGCTTTTAAGCTTGGTCTTGAAAAGAATGATTTAAAAGCAAACTTCCCCAGAATAGGAGAAGCTCCTTTTGATTCTGTAAGAAAAAGAATGTCAACAGTTCATAAATATAAAGACTCATTTGTTCAGTATACAAAGGGCGCTCCCGATGAGGTTTTGAAGCTATGTACTCATATTTTTTCAAATGGTCAAAAAATCGAGCTTACCAATGAGAAAAGAGAGCAAATACTTGCCCAAAATAAAGCGATGGCAGATAAAGCTTTGCGTGTTTTGGCAGCAGCCTATAAAGAGTATTCAACACAGCCACAGGAATTTTCACCCGAAAGCTTGGAAAATGAGCTTGTATTTATAGGACTTACAGGAATGATTGACCCTGTGCGAGAAGAGGTTTGCGATGCTATTGCAGAATGTAAAAGCGCAGGAATACGTCCTATAATGATTACGGGTGACCATAAGGATACAGCGGTTGCTATTGCTATGCAGTTAGGAATAATAACCTCTGCATCGCAGGCAATAACAGGCGCTGAATTAAATGAAATAAGTGACGAAGAATTTGAAAAAAAAATCAAGCAATATTCCGTATATGCCCGTGTTCAGCCTGAACACAAGGTAAGAATAGTTACCACATGGAAAAAATTAGGTATGGTAACTGCTATGACAGGCGACGGTGTAAATGATGCTCCTTCTATAAAAAGCGCAGATATCGGCGTAGGAATGGGAATTACAGGTACTGACGTTACCAAAAACGTTGCTGATATGGTACTCGCTGACGACAATTTTGCAACTATTGTAGATGCCGTAAAAGAAGGCAGAAGAATTTACGACAATATAAGAAAAGCTATACAGTTTTTATTGGCTTCAAACTTAAGCGAAGTTTTAAGTATTTTTATTGCAACAATATTCGGCTTTGTAATCTTAAATCCTGTTCATATTCTTTGGATAAACCTTATAACTGATACTTTTCCTGCTTTGGCATTAGGTCTTGAAAAGGGAGAGCCTGATATAATGAAGCGCAGTCCTAGGTCTACCAAAGAGGGAATTTTCTCCAACGGCTTGGGAATTAACGTAGTATATCAAGGAATAATGGTTACAATTTTAACTTTATCAGCATATTTTATAGGCCATTTCTTAGAAACAGGGGAATGGGCAATAACAAACAGCGATGCAGGAATGACAATGGCATTTTTAACAATGTCAATGGCGGAGATTTTCCATTCGTTCAATTTAAGGTCAAGTAAGAAATCTATCTTTTCTCTTAAAGGACACAATTTCTATTTGTTCGGAGCAATGATACTGTCCTTAATTTTAACAACAGCTATAATATATATTCCTGGCATTTCGGATATGTTTGGCTTTGCGCACATTTCTCTCTTAGAATACGCTGTTGCGATGGGACTTGCGATAAGTGTTATTCCTATTGTTGAATTAGTAAAGCTGATTATGAAAATAGCAGAAAAAACAGATAAGCGGTGATTAGAGTATGGAAATAGCTTTAATTATTTTTCTTTTTGCAATCGGCGTTGTTTTGATTGTAAAGGGAGGAGACTTTTTTGTTGATGCGGCAAGCTGGTTTGCCCGTATAAGTAAAATTCCTAAATTTGTTGTGGGAGCGACAATTGTAAGCTTAGCAACAACTTTGCCTGAAATTATCGTATCAAGCCTTGCAGCCTTTGAAGGAAAGGTTGATATGGCAACAGGAAACGCCATAGGCTCTGTTACTGCCAATACCGGTATGATTATGGCAATAGGAATATTATTTATGACAGTTGCCGTAAATAAAAAACTTTTTATTCCTAAAGCAATTTTGCTCATATCAATAATAGTTCTTTTAATTTTATTAAGTCTTAGCGGCGAGCTTACTCTTGTAAGCAGTATAATATTGTTTGTTCTGTTTGCAGTATTTATTTTCCTCAATATAAAAGAAGCTAAGCAGGCAACACAGGAAGCGGAGGAGGAGAGACCTCAGCTTGCAACTAAAACAGTAATAGTAAACGTATTGAAGTTTGTTTTCGGTGCAGCGGGAATTGTTCTTGGCTCACAGCTTCTTGTAGATAACGGAAGCGAAATAGCACTTATGCTGAATGTTCCTGAAAATATTATTGCTCTTACTGCTATCGCAATAGGAACATCTCTTCCCGAGCTTGTTACAACAATAACTGCGATAGTTAAGAAAGAGTCATCTTTATCTGTGGGAAATATTATAGGTGCAAATACTATTGATATGGCACTTATATTACCTATTTGTTCTATTATTTCCAAAGGCTCAATTCCTGTAAATGCACAAACGATAGCTGTTGATATTCCGGTATGCTTAGCAATAACACTTGTTATGCTTGTGCCTACGATTTTCACGGGAAAATTCCAAAAATGGCAGGGAATAACAGGACTGGTCATTTACGCAAGCTATCTCACATATATATTTATAGGTTAAAATAAATAAGCTGAATAATACGGTATAATTGTCTGCTCGTGTCAGATATTTTATCCGTCTATTCAGCTTATTTTTTAATATACGTTAAAAGTGCGATAGAATATTGTTAGAAATCCTGCTTTGACTTTTTGTTTTTCTGATTTTTGTTTTGCTTCTTGTTTTGATTGTCTTTAAGCATAGGAAATTCCTGAGTTTCAGAAAATTCAGTTCTGGAATTTCTTGAGTTTTGGCTGTTGTTCTGGCTATTGTTGAAATTGTTATTTCTCTGATTTTGATTGTTGTTAGACATAATTTTAATACCTTTCTTTTTAAAATATATTATTAAGCACTTGTTACCGTGCAACAATAGTTTTAGCTTTTTAAAAAAATATATGCTTATAAAAAAATAGGTATATTTAACTATTTTTAAATTTAATACAGCATAAACAGTATAAGAAAATAATATATTTTAATGTAATGAGGTGGTGCTTTGAAAAAGAAAAAAACAATTTTAAAAATTATAATATTTTTAATTTTAATAAATGCTTTCACAATAAAAAGCTTTGCAACACAGGTAAGTGCGCAAAGCGCAATAGTTATTGAAGCCAAAAGCCGTAAAATTATTTTTGCAAAAAACGAAAACAAAATTTTACAAATGGCAAGTACAACAAAAATAATGACAGCATTAACAGTTATTGAGGAATATCCCGACCTTGAAAAAATTGTTGCTGTGCCACAAAAAGCCGCAAACACAGAAGGTTCATCTATGTATTTAAAAGCCAATGAAAAAATATCGGTAAAAAGTCTTCTTTACGGTCTTATGTTAGTTTCGGGAAACGATGCCGCAAATACTTTGGCATTGACTTTAGGCGAAAATGAAGAAAATTTTGTAAATAAAATGAATGAGAAAGCAAAAGAAATAGGACTTAAAGATACAAATTTTAAAAATCCGTCAGGACTTCCCAATGAAGAGCATTTCACAACTGCAAAGGAGCTTTCTTTAATTGCAGCAAGAGCTATGGAAAACGAAACGTTTTGCCAAATAGTCAAAACAAAAAGTATTCACGATAATAACAGAACTCTTGTAAACCATAATAAGCTTTTAAGCCTTTATGATAGCTGTATAGGGATTAAAACAGGCTTTACCAAAACAGCGGGAAGATGTCTTGTTTCTGCAGCTCAAAAGGACGGAATAACGCTTATAGCAGTAACCTTAAATGCTCCTGATGATTGGAACGACCATATAAATATGTTTAACGAATCCTTTGATAAAACACAGAGAATAACGCTTTTAAAGCCAAATGAGTTAAGCTACGAAATTGATGTGGGCGGCGGTATAGAAAATAAAGTAAGGGTTACTAATACACAAGAAGCAACTGCTGTTATTGTAGACAATGAAAACAATTTCGAAACTAAGGTGTTGTTGCCAAGCTTTGTTTTTGCACCATTGGAAAAAGGAGCTCAAATTGGAGCTGTAGAGTATTATCAAGAAGGAAAGCTTGTTTTTCAAGTGCCTCTTTGTACTCAAGATGAAGTAAAGGCAGCAAAAAAACCGCCTTTTTCAAGACGGTTTATTTTAGCTTTGTATGATATTTTTAATTGCATATAATTCCGCCGCCTACAATGCCGAAATTATCGTAAATAACGGCAGATTGTCCCTTTGTAGCGGCACGCACGGAATTGTCAAAAACTATTTTAATTAAATCATCTTCCAACCGTTCAACAGTACAGGGCTCAGATATGGCGCTAAAGCGTATCTTGGCTCTGTATTTTTCTTTGCCCTGTATAATTTTTCTTTGAAAAACAAGGTTGTTTGCATAAATTTCTTTACAATTGGTAACGTCTTCAAAGGATAAAATTATATTATTGCTTTGTGCATCAATCTCTTTGACAAATACAGGTTTTCCCAAAGCTACACCTAAGTTTTTGCGCTGACCTATAGTGTAATTCAAAATCCCCTTATGAGTACCGACTTTTTCACCGCTTGTTAAAATGAAGCTGCCACTTGGAGAAGAAGCTCCTGTTTTTCTGAATATATAATCGGTATAATGCTCGTTCTTTATAAAACAGATTTCCTGAGAATCTTTTTTATTAAAAACAGGAAGCTCATTTTCCTTTGCAATAAGACGGACCTCGTCTTTTGATTTGTTAAAAAGAGGGAAGATAAGCTTGCTTAATTGTTGCTGTGTAAGCCTGTAAAGAAAATAACTCTGGTCCTTTTTATCGTTGGAGGGAATAATATACCAACGCTCATCAAAAGCCACTCCTGTATAATGTCCCGTAGCAATATTTTCAATATTGTTTTTTTGAGCAAAATCCAAAAGGATTTGGAATTTAACGGTAGGATTGCAAAAAATACAGGGGTTGGGAGTTCTTCCGCTAAGATAGGTATCACAAAAATATTTTTCAACGTTTTCTTTAAAAATATCGTAGGCATCAACTGTTAAAAAGGGGATATCTATTTTGTTACATACAGCCCTGGCATCTTCAATACCGTCAGCAGAATGCTCGTGCATCATAATATAAGCGCCAAAAACATCATATCCGGCTTGCTTTAACAACAGTGCGGAAACTGCACTGTCCACACCGCCTGAAATTCCAATAACAACGGATTTAGCCAAAGCCATTTCCTCAACTTTCTTATCTGAAATTAAAAAGATAACATTTAATCATTCCGTTATACAGCTTACGGTTTTTAAACTCTTTTTTGCCGTACAGCTTGGGGAAATCTTCAAATGACGTTAAAACAAAGGTACGAAATCCCCCAAAATCCCTGAAAACCTTGCCCATATCAATATAAAGCCGCTCAGCTTCCTTTTGCTCCAAAAGACGCTCGCCGTATGGTGGATTACATACTATAACACCTGTTTTATCAAAAGCGTTTTTTAAATTGCGAACATCGCCTTGTTTTGCCTTTATATACTGACTTACACCTGCTCTGCGAGCATTTTCCATTGTAAGCCCGATACATTTTTCATCTATATCAAAGGCGTATATATCATTGTCGGCTTTTCTTATTAAATCTGCAGCATCACGGCGTTCCTGTTGCCATATGCTTTTGTTTATTTCTTTAAAGCTTTCTGCAGCAAATTGACGGTTAAGTCCGGGAGCAGTTCTTGTGGCATATAAAGCCGCTTCAATGGGAAGAGTTCCCGAACCGCAGAAAGGATCTATCAAAATTTCGCCCTTATTAAGTCTTGAAAGAGAAATAATAGCAGCAGCTAAGGTTTCTCTCATAGGAGCAACGTTTGCATTGGGACGGTAGCCTCTTTTATGAAGACCTGTTCCTGTAGTATCTATCATAAGAACTACATTATCCTTCATAATTGAAAACTGAATTTGCTTTTTAGCACCTGTTTCGTTAAACCAGGAACAGCCGTATTTGGATTTAAGACGCTCAACAATAGCTTTTTTTATAATACTCTGACAGTCAGGGATTGAAAAAAGCTTTGATTTAAGGCTGTGTCCTTTAACGGGAAAGGCATCATCCTTGCGAATAAACTCTTCCCAAGGCAAAGCTTTTGTGCACTCGAAAAGCTCATCAAAGGTTGTTGCATTAAATGAGCCTATATTGATTAAAACTCTTTCTGCGCATCTAAGACGTATATTAGCCATAGCCATAGTATTATAATCACCCGAAAACATAACACGGCCGTCAAAAACACGTACATTTTGAGCATTCATAGCTCTTAATTCGTCACCGACAATTCCTTCAAGTCCAAAAAGACAGGGCGCTGTAAAATCAAGCATTATTTATCTCCTAATAAAATATATTGTTTACTTAATCAGTATTATATCAAATTATAGGAAATTTGCAATCAAAACTTGAAATTTAATTGAAAATAGGTTAAAATAAAAGCTATAATATATGAAAGATAGTGAAGGAGCAATTATGAAAACAAGGAATAAAAATAATATATCGTTAATTTTGTCAATAGCAACTGTGAGCATTGTTATTATTCTTATAATAGCGCTTACGATTTCCAATGTGTTGAATAAAAAACCTTCGGATTCAAGCTCAGATATACACAATGAAAGCAGTGAAATACACTCAGACATATCTTCAGAGCAACAAATAAGCTCCGATACATCTGTTATAAGCTCTGAGCCTTCAAGCTCTGAAGCTTCAAGCTCAAAGCCCTCATCATCAAGCAGTCCCTCTTCATCGCAAACTACACCTTCACAAAAGGAGTATCCCGATACTCCTGAAGGAAGGCTTCAGGAAATTGAGGACGATTTAAACAGCGACTATTTAAGAGTAGTATCAGCAAAAAGTCCTTTACCCGAAAGCTTTACTGCAAAAACTACAACCTTTAAATTTGAAGGCTTTAATGTTACTGTAGACCCTCGCATAAAGGATGCTTTGCTTTCATTTTTGCAAGCGGCAAAAAAGCAAGGCTATGTTCCAAATACAATTTCATCATACAGAAGCCACGCAAAACAAACTCAAAACTATAATAATAAAGTACAGCAGTATATAAATAAGGGTTATTCTCGTGCAGAGGCAGAAAAGGTAGCGGCAACAATAGTTGCAATCCCCGGAACAAGTGAGCACGAATACGGAATGACGGCAGATATTTGTATAAATACAAGAGATGCTCTTTATCCTGAAACTATAGAGAAAATGAAGGATAATATATGGAACAGAGAGCATTGTGCAGAATACGGCTTTATAGTCAGATATCCTAAGGGAAAAGAGGAAATCACGGGAATAATGTATGAGCCGTGGCATTTCAGATATGTAGGCGTAAAGCACGCAAAGATAATTATGGAAAAGAATTTATGTCTTGAAGAATATGTTGAAATGCTTGAAAAAGAAAGAGATGAGCTTAAAAAGCAGTTAAGCTAAAGCGGAGGAATTTTAAATGCTGAACTTTATTTTGGGAAGAAATAATACCGCAAGAGAAAGAGCTGCTGTAGATGCGGCTGTTAAAGCATCTGAAAATGCTGATGTTATATTGCTTGTGCCTGAACAGTTTACAGCACAAATAGAAAGAGAAATAGCTAACAGATGCAAAAATACTCAGCTTGCCAAAATAGAGGTATGTAATTTTTCAAGACTTGAAATAATTGTATCAAATAAAACAGGAGTGCGCCGTCCAAAAGCTTTGAGTGACGGCGCTCGTTTTATTTTAATGTCAAAAGCTCTTGACGCTGTAAGGGACAGATTGGAAATATACTCGTCTGTAAAATCAAAAGATTTTATTATAAGACTAACAGATTTATATGACGAGCTTACAATGTGGGGGATTGACTTTGAAAATGACAGAGAAAAGCTTGAAAATATAGCAAATACAGATACAGCAAAGAAAATAAAAGAGCTGTTTATGATAATGAGCTGCTATAACGCTGTTAAGGAAAATAGCTTTACAGATACAAGTTCTGAATTGATAAGATTGAAGCAACAGCTTTTAGATAATTTTGACGGTTTTAAAAATACAGTATTTGTTCTTTCGGAATTTGATTTTCTAACTCCTCAGGAAATAGAGGTAGCAGGGGCACTTATGAAGTGCTGTAAGGATATGAGAGTAGCTCTTTGCTGTGATACTCTGAAAGATACAGAGGGTGGATACGGACTTTTGTCAGAGGTCAAAGCTTTTGCCTTAAAGCTTAAAGCTCAGGCAAAAAAATACTCAATTCCCGTAGGGGAGGATGTTATTCTTAAAGAAGATGAGAAGATTTCCCGGGAAATATTGGAGCTTGAGAAAAATATATTTACAACTAAAAGCTCTGATATGAATATTTCGGATATTCAGCTATATGCGGCAAAGGATATGTATGATGAGGCAGAATTTATAGCTTGTAAAGTAAAAGAGCTTGTCAGAGAACAAAACTACAGATATAGAGATTTTCTTGTTATAGGTCGAAATATAGAGGATTATAAGGGAATTTTAGATATAAAGTTTAAAAAGCACAATATTCCGTGCTTTGACGACAGAAGAAGCGAGCTTTTGTCTAAGCCTCTTGTAATACTTATAATCTCAATTATAAATACAGCTTTATACGGCTTTGAAACAGATAGACTATTGTCTATCTTAAAATCAGGTCTTCTTGATATTGACTATGAGGACATATGTCTTTTGCAGGGATATGTTTACGTTTGGAATATAAATTACGGGAAATGGATACAGGATGGTAATTGGATATACAATCCTGACGGCTTTGTTGCCGAGATTACAGAGGAAGGCAAAGAAGAATTAGAAAAGGTAAATAAGATAAGATTTGCTCTTATTAACCCTCTTAAAGAGTTTTGCAACGCTGTTAAAAAAGAGAAAAGCTCGTTGAATATAGCAAAAGCATTATACGAAATACTTTGCAAATACAATGTTCCCCAAAGACTTTATGAGCAGACAAAGGAATTTAATGAAGGGGAAATGTTTGAACTTGCACAGGAGCAAGAACAGCTATGGAGTCTTTTTGTAGAGCTGTTAGAACAGCTGATTGATGTATCAAAAGACGATGAAATTGACTTAGAACGCTTTAAAGAGTATCTTGAGCTTTCCTTTTCGGGTACTACAATAGGTAAAATACCTACATCTCTTGATGAAATAGCCATAGCTAATGTAAACAGAGTAAGAGCCTATGAGCCAAAAGTCGTATTTGTTTTGGGGGCAAATGACGGAGTTTTCCCAAAAGATTTTTCCGATGACGGTATTTTGTCCGATATTGACAGAAAACGTTTATCTGAATGTGGGTACGAGCTTACAAGAACTACGGAGGATTATACATACGAAGAAAGATTTTTATGCTACCGTGCGTTAACCTATGCAAGAGAAAAACTCTTTGTAAGCTATTTTAAAGTTTCTCTTGACGGAAAGGAAGCTATGCCTTCCTATATGATTTCAGCAATTGAAAATGCATTTCCTTCATTAAAAATAAAGGATTTTTCAAGCATAGAGACCTCTGAAAGAATACAAAGTGTGGCGCCTGCATTTGATATTCTTGCTTTATCAAAGGAAAAAATCCCTGAGCTTGAAGAATATTTTGCAAATAATCCCGAATATGCAGACAGATATTTTCAAATGAAAAATATAAACAGCTTTGGAAATGACGAGTTTCTTAAGGAAAAGAAAAACATTGAGAAGCTGTTTGGAAAAAATATCAGAATGTCTGCTTCTAAAATTGAAAGCTACTCAGAGTGTGCTTATAAATATTTTTGTAAATACGGTCTTTGCGCTAAGAAAAAGCAAAGAGCGCAGTTAAATGCGCCTCAGATAGGCACTTTTGTTCATAATGCTTTGGAAATTGCGGTAAGTACAGCAGCTAAGGAGGGCGGAATAGAAAAGCTTTCAGATGAGCAAATTAAAAAGCTTTGCGCAAAGATATGTAAGGATTACCTCACAGAAAAGATAGGAACGGAGAACAACGCAAGATTTAAGTACATTTATCGAAAAGTTTCCGAAACGCTGACAGCGCTCATTATCAGTTTGAGAGATGAGTTTATACAAAGTCAGTTTAAGCCTGTAGATTTTGAATTGCCTATAAACGAAAAATCACAGATAAAGCCTATAACAATAGAGCTTGACGGCGGCGGAAGTATAATGCTGACGGGAATTGTAGACAGAGTAGATATATACGAAAAAGACGGTGTAAAATATATACGTGTCGTTGATTATAAGACGGGTAAGAAGGTATTTAATTTATCGGATATAGTAAACGGACTAAATTTACAAATGCTTTTATACCTGTTTTCTATATGGCAAAACGGTGGAGAAAAATACAATTCAGAGCTTTTGCCTGCAGGTATTTTGTATTATCCGGCTCGCAGAAATATTATTGAAGTAAAAAGAGAAATAACGGAGCAAGAGCTTGACAAAAAGAGAACTAAGGAGCAGTGTACTAACGGCTTGCTGCTTTCAGATGCTGAAATTCTGAGAGCTATGGAAAATGATTTGAATAAACGGTATATTCCCGTAAAAGAAGGGGATTTGCAGAAAAGCTCGTCTTCTCTTGCGACTCTTGAAGAGTTTTCTAAGCTTAAACAAAAGATAGAGCATCAGCTATATAAAATAGGCTCTCAGATAACCAAGGGCGATATTCAAATAAACCCAATTAAAGGCACTAAAGAGCAGGATGCGTGTAAATACTGTGAAATGAAGGCTATTTGTGGCTATGATTCTAAAAGAAATAGGGCAAAAGCATATATAAAAAAGACTAAGGATGAAATTTTAGGAGAGGAGGAAGTGACAGATGAGCAGGGAATGGACAGCTGAACAAAAAAAGGCAATTGAAATATCTGACGGAAATATTCTTGTAAATGCAGCGGCAGGCTCAGGAAAGACGGCAGTGCTTGTTGAACGAGTAATTCAAAAGATTTTAAACGGCTGTTCTGTTGAACGAATGCTCATCGTTACCTTTACAATAAAAGCCGCAAGAGAAATGAGAGACAGAATTTCTCAGGCTATAAAAAAAGCATTGGCACAGGACCCCGACAACCGCCATTTGCAAAGACAGTCTTTACTTATAAGAAAGGCGCAAATATCAACAATAGACTCCTTTTATAGCCATTTAGTAAAAAACAACTTTCACTTGCTTGGCATTTCTCCTGATTTTCGTATTGCAGACGAAGTGGAATTAAAGCTTTTAAAAAGCAAGCTTATTCAAGAGCTTGTGGACGAAATGTATGAAAGAGAAGAGGAAAAAGAAGAATTTTTAAGGTTTGCAGATGTTTTTTCAAAAGAAAATACTGATGTATCAATAGAGAATATTATCTCAGAGGTAAGTGAATTTATTGAAGCCATACCCTTTGAAAAACTATGGTTTGAAAAAGTCAAGAGCTTTTATAGTTATTCAGACGACTTTTTAGCAACGGTATGGGGACAGGAGATGGGAAAGTATCTTTCGCAGGGAATACGCTTTTATATAAACGGATATAACGATATTCTTATAAACCTTTCCGATGAACCCGAGCTTTATGATAAAACATATGAAATTGTAAATAAGGAAATAGAAACTCTCGAACAAATGGCGCAAAGCCTGAAAGCGCATAACTGGGATGACTTTGTTAAGTGGGCTACTACAATTAAATTTCCCGCTTACAGAGTCCAAAATAAATTTACTTCAAATCCTTTAAAGCTTAAAATGACAGCATACCGTAATTGCGTGAAGGAGTTTTTAAGCTCAATAGAGGGCTTTTATATTAAAAGTAATGACTTCAAAAACGATTTAAAAAGCTACGTACCTATTATAAATATACTTTCCAATATAGTGCTTGAGCTTGAAGAAAAAATGCTTGAATTGAAGACGCAGCAAAATATTTATTCCTTTGCGGATATTTCAAAATTTGCTTTAAAGCTTTGCGTAAATGAGGACAAAACCCCTACTGATTTAGCAGTTAATCTTTCACAGCAGTATGACGAAATTATGATTGATGAGTATCAGGATACAAATGAGATACAGGACTTGATATTTACCTCTATATCAGACAATTCAAAGAAGCTGTTTTTAGTGGGCGACGTTAAGCAAAGCATTTACGGCTTCAGAAACGCTTGTCCTGATATCTTTTTAAAAAGAAAAAATGAAGGTTTTTTAAAAGACAGTACTTCTACAACCTTAAATCTTTCCAAAAATTTCAGAAGCCGTTATCAAGTGCTTGACTTTACTAACTTGCTTTTTGAAAAAATTATGCTTCCTGAAATTGCGGGATTTTTATATAATAAGGATGAAAAGCTTTATCAGGGCAAAGCTTTTGATTCCTCTGATTTGTGTAGTGCTGAAATAGTTGTTATTGACGGTAAGGATAAAGCCTATTCCGATGATGACGAGCAGGAGCTTTCAAGAATTGAAAAAGAAGCATCCTTTGTAGCTTATAAAATAAACAAAATGCTAACGGAAGACTTTGAAATTACAGATAAAAATACAGGACAAATAAGAAAAGCCGTGCCAAGCGATTTTGCTGTGCTGTTAAGAAGCACAAAGGATAACGGAGATATTTTTATAAATAAACTGAAAAAGTATAAAATCAGCGCATATTGTGAGGAAAATGAATCTTATCTTGATTCTTATGAGGTATTGACAGCTCTTTCTATAATGCGTGCAATAGATAATCCTTATGACGATATATCTCTTATATCAACAATGCGTTCTCCCGCATTTTTCTTTAGCGCTGATGAATTGGCAGCAATCAGAGTGCTTGAGCCTAATGCTGTATTTTTTAAAGCAGTAAAGAAGGATGAAAACGCAAAAACAAAAAGCTTTCTTTTGGCAATTGAACGTTTCAGAAAGCTGTCAAGACAGGTTCCGGTTTACCGCCTTTTATCACAAATTTATTCAGAAACAGGTATTTTTTCTCTTTTTGGCGGAATGGAAGGCGGAGAAATTCGTCAAAACAATTTAAATCAGCTTTTGCGTCAGGCGAAGCTGTATGAGGCAAATGGGGCTAAAGGCCTTTACGGATTTATAAGCTTTATTGACAGGCTGATTGAAGATAAAAAAAGCGATATGGCAGGGGTAAAGCCTTCCCCTGAAACCGATTGCGTTATGGTATCTACTATTCATAAATCCAAGGGCTTGGAATATCCTGTATGTATAATTGCCGATGCGGGCAAAAAATTCAATACCAAGGATTTAAATAAGCCTTTTCAATATCATAAGGATTACGGCTTCGGCTTTTATTTGGTAGATACTTCTTTGGTAACTAAATACACAACTCTTCCCAGGCAAACTATTAAAACAATAAAAGCAGATGAGCTCTTGGCTGAAGAACAAAGAATTTTATACGTAGCACTTACAAGAGCAAGAGAAAAATTGATTGTCGTAGGCTCCTTACAAAACGCAGAAAAAAAACTAAAGGAACATTACGACAACAGTGAAAACGGAATGGACTTAACTCAGATAAGAGGGGCAAGCAATTATTTTGATTGGATTTTGCCCGCTGTTATAAGAGATAAAAAGAGTCAGCGTTTGCTTGACAAAATAGGGGAGCAGGGAGTAAATCAAAGCAGTATTGATTTTATTGCTTACTCAATAGACGTAGACCAGATAAAAGAAGAATATGCTGAGGAACAGGTTAAGAGCCAAGAAAAGTTTCAGGTAGTTTCAGAGCTTTCTCGAAGGCTCGAGTATAAGTATCCTTATGAACAGCTTTCTAAGGTTCCTATAAAGGTAAGCGTTTCTGAACTTAAGGGAACAAGGCAAAACGATGAGGATAGCGAAAAATTGCTTAAAAATACTTTATTTAGAATTCCCGATTTTGAAATAAAAAAGAAGATACAAGCAGCAGCTAAAGGTACTGCAATTCATAGAGTGCTTCAATATTTGCCCTTGAAGGAATATGATAGCATACAAAGCTTAGAAAAAGAAATAGAAGAGCTTTATTTTAAAAATATAATAGACGATATTGAAAAAGAAGCTATAGATAAAAATAAAATAATGGATTTTCTAAGCAGTAATATTTATAAAAAAATGCTGAGTGCCGATACACTTGAAAGGGAATATAGATTTACAGCGCCTCTTCCTGTAAGCGAATACGATGCCACTATTCAAGATACAGAAGAAACAGTGCTTTTGCAAGGTGTAATAGACTGCTTCTTCCAAAAGGGTGAAGAGGTATATATAGTGGATTATAAATCCGACAAAATAAAAAACAGCTCTGCAAAAGAAGAGCTGTCTGAAAAATATTCAATTCAACTGAAATATTATAAATACGCATTGGAAATGTTACTTAATAAAAAAGTTACCAAATGCATAATATATTCAATTGATAAATCAGAAGAAGTAGAGCTATAAGCCCTACTTCTTTTAATTTGATATTTAATTATGCCTTGGGAAGAGTTGCAAGGTCCTGCATAAACTTTTCAAGACCAGACTTGGAAAGAGGATGATTGATCATCTGCATAATGATCTTGAAGGGAACTGTTGCGATATCACAGCCGCATTTAGCAAGCTCGTTGATGTGTACGGGATGACGTGTTGAAGCAGCAACGATTTGAACATCAATACCCTGAGCATCAAAGATTTCACGGATGCCGGAAACTAAAGAAAGTCCGTCCCAACCGATATCGTCAACTCTGCCTACGAAAGGAGCAACGAAGGAAGCACCTGCGTTAGCAGCAAGAATAGCCTGAGATTCAGAGAACATAAGAGTAATACATACTCTGATGCCTTCCTTAGAAAGAGCCTTACAAGCCTTAAGACCTTCTTCACACATAGGGATTTTGATAATCATTCTGTCGTTAAGAGAAGCAAGCTTCTTGCCTTCTTCAACCATTGTAGGAGCATCAAGAGCAGTAACCTCAGCAAAGATATAACCGTCTGTCATTATTTCTGTTATATCGTCGATAGCAGACTCATATTTTTTGCCTTCTCTTGCGATGATGGAGGGGTTAGTTGTTACGCCGGAAATAACTCCTAAAGCGTTAGCTGTTTTGATTTCTTCAATGTTAGCTGTGTCGATAAATAATCTCATTTTAAAAATCTCCTTGTTTTTAATTTATTAGTAGTGTTAAAAGCGTTGCGTTTGAACAACCGCTTATATACTCGTCTATTTTATACTTTTCTAATGCTTTTGTCAATTCATTTATAGCGTGTTTTTTACCTATAATTTCATTTTCGATAATAAAAATATCTTTTTTACCGAAAAAATCTCCTCCGATTTTAGCTTTTGTTATGATACCGTTTTCAATTTCAAGATAAATTTCTATAAGTCCGAAATCGAATTTTTTACAAGCTTTAAAATTATAATCGGGAGAATTACCGAAATTCCAGTCCCAAGAGCTGTATTTTGAATCAGCTAAAGCTTGAATCTCTGCTTTTTCAGCTTCAGAAAGATAAATAGGTGTGTATCCGTGTCTCTGTGCTACAAAGCTTTCGAAACCGTTAAGAAAATCAAATGCTGAAAGCTTGTTTTTCATATGGTCGATAACATTTGTAACACGTGAACTGACAGATTTAATGCCCTTGCTCTGAATTTTAGCGGGATTTACTTTGAGGGCATTGGTAAGTGTAGAAAGGTCAGCGCTGTATAGAATACAGCCGTGGTGCATAATATTGTTGTTTTTTATGCATTGGGCATTACCGCAAAATTTCTTACCGTCAATGAGAAGGTCGTTTCTGCCGGAAAGCTCAGCATTAACGTTTAAGGTTTTGAGATAATCAATAAGGTCATTTGTAAAATAAGAATAGTTATTAAAATTACCCGATTGAGAAGGCTCAATATAAGTATAATTTATATTTCCTAAATCATGAAATACTGCGCCGCCGCCTGTTAAACGGCGTATTACCGAAATGTCATTTTCTTTGACATACTGTAAATCAATCTCATTCAAGGTGTTTTGATTTTTTCCGACAATTATACTGCGCTTGTTTTGCCATAGAGTAAAGGTAGGTTCCTTTACAGTGCAGAGTAGATATTCTTCACAGGCAAGATTAAATGCAGGATCTGTATTGTCGTTTTTAATCAAAAGCATAGCAAGAAAACCTTTCCTTTTAAAAACAAAAGCAATTAAATACTTATAAAGCAGAGCCCAACCCAACAAAATGGATTGGGCTCTGCTCAAAATTAAATGTTAAGCGTAAAGAGGAAATTTAAGATTAAACGCCCTTCTTAGCCTTTCTGAGCTGCTCATTAGGAGTATAGTTCTTTGTGCTTACGTGTCCTGCAAGAGGAATAAGCTTTTCATTGATTGCATCTAAAATCCAAGAAGGCTGCGGGAAGAACTGAGCATCGTACTCGAAAGCAGGAGTAATCCAGTTTTCAGAAGCAACGATTGCAGGAGGAGCATCAAGATAATCAAATGCAAGCTCTGTGATGTTGCGAGCCATATCGTTAAGGATAGAACCACGGCCAACAGCGTCGGAAGTAAGAAGAATCTTACCTGTCTTCTTAACAGACTCGATAACCTTTTCATAGTTGAAAGGAACAACGCTGCGAGCGTCAATGATTTCAGCGGAAATACCGTATTTCTCTTCTAATTCCTTAGCTGCATCAATAGCACGGTAAAGAGTAGCACCGATTGTAAGGATAGTGATATCTTTACCCTCTTTCTTGATGTCGGGCTCGCCGATTTCGATTTCATAGTTGCCCTCGGGAACGCCTTCCTTGTGGAAGAGCTCGCCCATATCGTAAATTCTCTGGCTCTCGAAGAATACAACGGGGTCAGTTCCGTTAAGAGCGGAGGTCATAAGACCCTTAGCATCGTAAGGAGTAACAGGGAATACAACCTTAAGTCCGGGGATATGTGCGCAAAGAGCAGTCCAGTCCTGAGAGTGCTGTGCACCGTATTTAGAACCAACGGAAACACGAAGAACAACGGGCATCTTAAGACCGTCAGCACTCATAGCCTGCCATTTAGCTAACTGATTGAAGATTTCGTCGCCTGCGCAGCCGATAAAGTCAGCATACATAAGCTCAACGATAGCACGACCGCCTGCCATACCGTAGCCAACAGCTGTACCAACGATAGCGGACTCAGCGATAGGAGAGTTGAATAGTCTGTGATAGGGGATAGCTTCTGTAAGTCCTCTGTAAACGGAGAAAGCACCGTTCCAGTCTCTTACGTCCTCACCGTATGCAATAAGGGTAGGATCAACATAGTATTTGTCAAGAATAGCCTCGAAGATACCGTCACGAATGTTGTAAGCTTTTGCTTTGGAATAAGGCTTGCCGTTAGCGTCAAGACCAAAACGAGCCTTAAGAGCAATTTTCTGAAGCTGGGGATTGTCAGCCTTGTTAGGAATAAGAACGTCGCAAGCTCTGTCTTCCATCTTTTCAACTTTCTCGTTGGAGAACATAAGGTCTTCAAGGAAGTTGGGGTTAGCTTCGTAATCTGTATAAGGTGAAATTTCAAGGTCAGAAGCAAGCTCAAACATAGCTCTGTTACGAGCAGCAACTTCATCTCTTACTGCCTGAAGCTCAGCTTCTGTAGCAACCTTAGCTTTAAGAAGAGACTCAGGGAACTTAACGATAGGATCGTACTCTTTCCACTCTTCAAGCTCTTCCTTGGTTCTGTAAGTCATAACGTCAGAAGTGGAGTGACCGGAAAGACGATAGGTAACAACGTCAAGAAGAACAGGACCCTTACCCTTAGCAAGAAGAGCCTTCTTTCTCTTGTAGCAATCAATAAGAGCAAGAGGATTCCAACCGTCTACTCTTTCAGCGTTCATGCCGTTCTCAGCCATAGCGCCAAGACGAGCAAGGTCGCCGTAAGCCATTGTTTCGCCTCTGGTCTGACCACCCATACCGTAGCTGTTATTGTTGAAGTTGAAGATAATGGGAAGTCCTCCGTTGTGGTCTTTATCCCAAAGCTGTCTTAACTGGTCCATATTAGCAAAGTTCATTGACTCGTAAACAGGACCTCTTGCAGCAGCACCGTCACCTGCGTTAGCAACAACGATACCCTTCTTCTTGTTAACTTTCTTAAACAAAGCAACACCTGTACCTACAGGAGCAGAGCCACCAACGATAGCGTTGTTGGGGAAAATACCGAAGGGAAGGAAGAATGCGTGCATTGATCCGCCCAAACCTCTTGAGAAGCCGTTATCCTTAGCAAAAAGCTCAGCCATAAGGCCATAAAGGAAGAAATCCTTTGCAAGAGCTTTTGTTGTTTTAGCAGTTGATTTTGATTTGATTAAATCATAAATTCTGCCGCCCTGAACGCCCTTCATAATTTCGGTAAGCTTCTTATCAGAAAGCTTCTTAATAGCAGAAAGACCTTTTGCGATAACTTCGTGATGGCTTCTGTGAGTACCGAAAATAAAGTCGTTTTCGTCGAGGCAGTAAGCCTGACCTACAGCAGTAGCTTCTTCGCCGATAGCAAGGTGAGAAGGACCGGGATATGTGAAGTTTTTGCCGTTGTAGTTAGCTTCCTTCTTGATTGTCTGAAGCATTTCTTCAAACTCACGGATAGCAAGCATATCAGCATAAATTCCAAGAAGGTCCTCTTTTGTGTAGTTGCCTTCTTTCATCTCTTCCTTAATTGTCTTTTTGTACTGACAAACAGGAATTTCAGCAAAAGTAATTTTTCTTGATTCAAACATTTTGTCATAAGACACGTGTTGACTCTTTGGCATTTTAATTTCTCCTTTAATTTTTTTATTTTAAAATAAAATTTTAATCGTTATATCATAAACAAAGCTTCTCTGATAATTTCACAAACTGTAGGATGAGGGAACACAAGCTCTTTGATATCATCAATCTTCATTTCGGTTTCAATCATCATAGCAGCGCCGTAAATAATTTCAGAGGAATAGTTACCTATCATATGAACACCTAAAAGTCTGTTGTTCTTTGTATCAACAACAAGCTTGCAGATGCCGTCTCCGCCCTCATTTTCAGCAACATATCTGCCTGAGAACATCATACTTGTAGTAACTGTTTTAACTTCGTAGCCTTTAGCTTTTGCAGCTTCTTCAGTCATACCTACAGAAGCAACCTCAGGGTTTGTGTAGATAACAGAGGGGATAGCGTTGTAACGCATAATATCCTTCTTGCCTGTTATGTTGTTTATAGCAACTTCACTTTCACGGTAAGCTGTATGAGCAAGCATAAGAACACCGTTTACGTCACCTGTAGCATAAAGACCGGAAATGTTTGTTCTGCCCTGGTCGTCTGTCTTGATAGCAGCTCTGTCCATTTCAACGTTAAGAGTTTCAAGACCGAAGCCCTTTGTAACAGGACGTCTGCCGATGGAAAGAAGAACCTTATCAGCTTTAACTGTTTTCTTCTCGCCGTTTTCTTCGTACTCAACGCTGTCTGTACCGATTGAAGTAACCTTACAGGAAAGCTTAAAGGTAATTCCTTTTTTCTCATAGTTCTTTTGAAGGATAGAGGAAATTTCTCTGTCGGTATTACCTGCAATATGGTCAAGCATTTCGATAACAGTTACTTTGCTTCCTACGGAATTAAAGTAAGAAGCCATTTCAAGACCTATAACACCGCCGCCGATAACAACAAAGTTTTCGGGGATAACTTCAAGGTCGAGAACTTCTCTGTTTGTAAGTCCGAAGCCGGATTTGTATGCTTCCATAAGACCGGGAATAGGGGGAAGAACAGGCTCAGAGCCTGTAGCTATGATAAGCTTTTTACCGATAAACTCTTTATCGTTTACCTTAAGCTTAAAGCCTTCAGCTGTTTTGCCGAGGATTTGACCCTCTCCCATTTCAACTGTAACGTGGTTTTTCTTAAGCTGCATTCCAACACCGCCAACGAGTGTTGCAACAACTTTATTCTTTCTTGCAATTACTTTCTTTTGGTCGATTTTTGCATTTTCAGCGGTAACACCGTATTTTTCACCGTGACCGTTGCAATAGTCAAAAATCTTTGCGCTGTAAAGCAGTGATTTTGAAGGAACGCAACCTTCGTTAAGACATACACCGCCCAAAGCACGTTTTTCAATTACAAGAGTTTTAAGTCCTGCGTGACCTGCGCGCTCACCTGCAAGATAGCCTGCAGGACCGCCACCGAGAACGATTAAATCAAAAGTTTCCATTATATACTCTCCTTTCAATTAAAGAGCTAAAAGAGCTGTAAAGTTTTCAAGGTTTTTCTTAAGCTCTTGAATGAAACGAGCAGCAGGAGCACCGTCAACAGCTCTGTGGTCGTAGGTAAGAGAAAGACCCATTGAAGGATAAAGCTTAATCTGTCCGTCAACCATCTTGGGTTTCTCAACTATTGAGCAAACGCCGAGAATACCTGTTTGAGGAGGATTGATAACAGGAGTAAAGCTTTCTACGCCGAGAGAGCCGAGATTTGTAATGGTAAATGTAGCGCCTGTAAGAAGGTCAGGAGAAATGCTTCCGGACTGAGCTTCTTTGATAAGAGCTTTTGCCTTTACTGAAATTTCAGCAAGGGACATCTTATCAGCGTTGAAAAGTGTGGGAACAAGAAGTCCTCTGGGAGTATCAACAGCGATACCTAAGTGAACACTCTTGTAGTAATGCATTTCATCATTGATGAGTAAAGCATTTAAATCTTTATGGTTTTTGATTGTTCTTGAAACAGCATAAAGCATAATGTCATTAAGGGTAATCTTCTGAAGACCTAACTCTTCGTCAGTAGCCTTAAGCATTTTTCTGTAATTCATTATGTTTGTAGCATCGAAAGAGCTGCTGTTTGTAAGCTGAGCCATACTTGAAAGAGAGTTAAGCATTGATTTAGCAATAACCTTACGGATATTGGTAAACTTAACAACCTCAACCTCGCCCTTGTCATCAGCTGCAACAGCTGCAGGAGCAACAGCTGCGGGAACCTCTCTTGTTGTAAGGTCTTCAATAGTAACTCTGCCGCCAACGCCTGTACCTGTAATACCTGCAGCGCTCTGACCTGTAGCCAAAGCAGCGCCTGTCATAACAAGACCGTTGTCAATAGCAGCCTGAATATCTCTTTCAATAATTCTTCCGTAGGGGCCTGTAGGAGCAACAACTCTTACATCAACACCTTTTTTAGCAGCTAAAGCTTTTGCACGAGGAGAAATCTTAATAAAGCCTTCGTTTACTACTGTTGCTGCAACGGGAGCTGCAGGAGCAACAGGAGCTGCGGGAGCTGCCTTGGGAGCCTCTTCAACTGCGGGAGCTGCAGGAGCTTCAGCAGGAGCGTCTCCTTCTTTCTTGGGAACAAGAGCTGAATAATCCTCGCCTGCATTACCTATAACGGCAATTCCTTCAAGACAGGGAACATCGTCGCCCTCAACAGCGAAAATGTCAAGTAAGATACCGGATTCAACTGCTTCTTCATCAACAGAAGCTTTGTCTGTCTCATAAGAGAAGAGGATTTCGCCGGCTTTGACTTCATCGCCTTTTTGCTTGTGCCACTTTGTGATAATACAGCTTTCAACTGTAATACCAACCTTAGGCATTAAAACTAATGATGCCATATGTTAACATTCCTTTCAAATAAGATATCAAAATTATAATTATTTTAGTTTGTCAAAACGCTTTTCAGCGCTTTGACAAACATAATTACCGAAATTAAAGTGCTTTTGCATTTGCAAGAAGATATTTCTCAGCCTCTGCACACCATAAGCCGTTTGCTTTCTTAACAATTTTATCAAGCTCTGCAAACATAGGATCTGTTTTACCTTTTTCTTCGAAATCTGCAATAGCAGTTAAAGGTAAAGAAATTTGAGTGTAGATAAGCTTCTTACCGCCGGGAATTTTGGGAAGGTTAAGAGTAGCTTCCTTTGCACAGTCAAGACCGCCGATGTGAGTAATCATAGCAGCAGGATTGATAATGCCTTGCTCCATCATTCTGATAGATTCTCTCATATCATCGGTGTTACCGCCTGTGTTGCCGGCAATATGTGTGAAGCTGTAGTGAACGTTATAGAAATTGAAGTTTGCTGAGAAAGCAGGGTTTGTAGGACCTGCAAAGAAGTTAAGACAACCGTCCATAGCTAAAAGAGCATCGCCCATCTCAACAACAGGAGCAACGGGAGCGTATACATAAACATCGTTGTAGCCTTCGCCGTTAACTAATGATTTAAGATACTCAACGGGATTTTCAACCTCGTTTGTATTTACATAAACAAGCTCAACACCGTTTTTCTTAGCTTCGGACTCGGGAAGAAGCTGTTTTGCTCTCTCAATACGAGCATTGTCGATATCTGTAACTGCAATAAATTTAGGCTTTCTGTCACAGTGGATAGCATAGTCTATAGCACCTAAGCCCATAGGACCAACACCTGCAAGGATAGCCATATTTCCGCCTTCAACAATTCCCATGTTGTGAACGTATTTACCTGCTTCGGTGTGGTAGTTTACATGGAAACCGCCAACGATACAGGACATAGGCT
>SVMS01000003.1 GCA_015067255.1 Oscillospiraceae bacterium | reverse complement strand
GATGGGTGTAGCTCATATGAATTCTCCTTGGTTTTTGTTTAGTCGCATTTACATTATACCATAGATTTATATGAGCTGTCTTTTTTTATTTAACTGTTGCACTTGATAGTATAACTCACCATAATTTAAAAACCGCCGTTTTCATTTTGAAAACGGCGGTTAGCTTTAGAAAATTATTTTTTGGAGCTTCTTTTGATTTGGAAGCACAGGAAGGTTATTATCTGCGCGGGGACACCCAAAATAAACAGCGGCCAAAGATTATAGCTGAAAAGTGCAAAATAAATCCAAAAGAAAACACTCCAGATAAAAAGAGAAATGATATAGAAATTATTTTTCTTTTTGCCCCATATAGAATTGAATACAAGCAGCACAATTAAAGAAACGGGGAGAGCATAGGCAAAAGTAATCCAGTAAGTTTTTCCCACAAGGAAAAGAATTATAAAGATTAAAAGAGCAATAGACCAGACGCCCAAAAAAGAAATAGTTGTAATTATTTTGCGGTTAAATTGAGCTTTTTTCAACAGCTTTTCAACCTTTTCCGCTTCTTCGGGGGAATGAGGGGTTAAAAGGTAGTCAACAGTTACGTTGAAAAGCTTGCTTAACTGCATAAGCACGTAGGCATCGGGAATTGCTTCGGCTCTTTCCCAACGGGAAACAGCTTTATCCGAATAGTTGAGTTTTTCGCCTAATTCAAACTGAGTCAAGTGCTTTAAGCCTCTTAAATATATTAAATTTTCAGCAAAGATTTTCTTTAGCTCTTCCATATCTTTCTCCAAAAAAAATAATATATAATATATTTTAACATATTTTCGAAAAATTGTCCAGCGGTAATTGATTTTTCAAATTTAAAATGATATAATTCAAAAAGAATATTGTTTTTGGGGAGTGAGTTTTATGAAGGACGAGCTTTTTGAAAAATGCAAAAAATATGCAAAGCACATTGAGGGGCTTTGCCAGGTTCCGTGCTTTATAATGGACACTCATTCTCAAAGCATAGAATATAAGGATTTTATCTTTTGTGATATATGTAAAAATGACAAATGCCAAATGAAAAATGCGCATCTTTACGGTTGTAGCGAGGCTTACCGTTGGGACGGCAGATATATTTATTACTGTCCTTTGGCACTCGTTTTTGTGGCGGCGTGCGTTTACGGCGAAAACGGAGAAATGAGCGCAGGTCTTGTTTGCGGACCTATAGTTATGGATAATGCAGACGATTTTTTAAGTGCTCCCGAGCTTTTCCAATACCGTGAGTCCTTTGAAAAAATAAGCGTTTTTTCAACCAAAAGAGTAAACGATTTGGCAGAGCTTATGTATTCTACGGCATTATATCTTTCTGATTCGCCTCAATCCTCATTAAAGGCTCAGGTTTATTCTCAGGAAAAACTGCTCAACACCTTATATGAGCAAGCTGAAAAGCTTGAGCAGGATACAAGGGTTTTGATTGACGGAGAAAACAGATTGGAGCAACTGATAAAAAGTAAGGATAAGGCAGGAGCTCAACAGCTTTTAAACGAAATTTTAGGTCAGATATATTTCTCAAGCGCTTATGATGTAGAGCTTATCAAAGCCCGTCTTTTAGAGCTTATAGTGCTTATGTCAAGGGCAACCATTGATGCAGGGGCAGATATAAATGAAATTTTGCAGTTTAATACAAACTACATAAAAGAGATAGAGAAAATTTCCAACATTGAAGAGCTGAGCGCCTGGATAACTCAGATTATGCACCGCTTTATAAATTACACCTTTGATTTTACACAAATCAAACATTCTAATACTGTTTATAAGGTAATGGATTTTGTTAAACGGAATTATGACAGAAAGCTTACTTTAGAAGAAATTTCAAGTAAGGTTTTCTTAAGCCGTACATATCTTTCGAAAATATTTAAAGAGGAAACAAATCAGACACTGAGCAATTATATAAACAGCGTAAGAATAGAAAAAAGCAAACAGCTTTTAAAGGACAGCAGCATAAGTCTTATTGATATTGCAGGTCTTTGCGGCTTTGAGGACCAGAGCTATTTTACAAAGGTATTTACAAAAGAGGTAGGAATTTCTCCGAAAAAATACCGTGATACTAAAATCAAAAAGATTAAATAAGCATATTGACAATTTAATTTAAAAATTATAATTAACAACTTAATACCTGATGTATCGACATTTTTCAACAGGAAAAATGACTGTATAGGCCGATAAAAACGCAATTCTCAAATTCTGAGAGTTGCGTTTTTTAATTCTCAAACAAGAAAAACAATAGTAGAATTTGTTTTTGCCAAAATAGGTGGATTTTTTCAATGGGTTCAGGGTATAATTTTTTCATAAATCAAGGCGAAATGCGTGCAATATGAAAAAGGAGAGAAAAAACATATGTCAAATTATGTGTTAAGCTGTTGTTCAACAGTAGATTTATCAGAGGAGCATTTGAAAAGCAGAGATATAAATTATATATATTTTCATTTTTATCTGGACTCGGTACATTATTTTGATGATTTTGGAAAAACCATTTCTTATGATAAATTTTATGAGGCTATGGAAAACGGCGCAGATACAAGTACATCTCAAATAAATGTTGATGAATATCAGGAATATTTTGAAAAGTTTTTAGAACAGGGTAAGGATATTCTTCACGTAAGCATATCGGGAGGCCTTTCCGGCTCCTGTAATTCTGCAAATATTGCAGCATCGGAGTTAAGAAGTAAATATCCCGAGCGTAAAATTATAATTGTAGACTCTTTGGGCGCGTCTTCGGGTTATGGACTTATTATGGATACTCTGGCAGATTTAAGGGACAGCGGAAAAACTATGGAAGAGCTTCAAAACTGGATTGAAGAGCATAAGTTGGAGATGCATCATTGGTTTTTCTCAACAGACCTTACCTTTTACGTTAAGGGCGGAAGAATTTCCAAGGCTTCGGGTTGGTTCGGAACAATGCTTAAAATTTGTCCTTTGTTAAATGTTGATAAAGAAGGACATCTTGTGCCACGTAAAAAAATCAGAGGCAAGAACAATGTTATTGTTGAAATTGCGCAGATGATGAAGGAACACGCACGAAACAAAACAGATTATGACGGCAAATGCTTTATTTCACATTCAAAATGTATCGAGGATGCAAAAGCAGTTGCAAAAATTATAGAGGAAAGCTTTCCAAAGCTTAACGGTAAAGTACTTATAAACAGCATAGGAACAACAATAGGAAGTCACAGTGGTCCCGGCACAGTTGCCGTATTTTTCTGGGGTGATAAAAGAAATGACTGATAATTACACAAAAGCTATATCAAAACAAAAACCGCTGAAATCAAAGCTTGCAAAGCTTATAAGAGTGGTATCTGTACCTCCTTTTATGGTAAGCGCAATGTTTTTAATTTTTTATTTCGATAACAAAATTTTTGCAAATTTTGAACAGCTTATCTGCTCGCTTATCTTTTTTGCAATTATTCCTGTACTGGCATATCCTATATGCGCAGTAGTGCCCAAATTAAAGGAAAAGGGCAGAGAGGGAGAGAGAAATTTAGCTTTTATTCTGAGTATTGCAGGCTATACTTTGGCAATGGGATACGCCTTTTTTGCACAGCTTGGAAAAGGTCTTATGCTTATATACCTTTCTTATTTTTACTCAGTTATTATCCTTACTGTTTTCAATAAGCTCATTAAAAAAAGAGCAAGCGGACACACCTGCGCAATAGCGGGCCCGTTGATTTTCCTTGTATTTTTTGAAGGCGTATTTTTCTCCATTCCCTGCGTATCTGTTTTTATGCTTGTAGTATGGGCATCTCTCAAGCTTAAAAGACATACCGTTGAAGAAATTATTTTAGGCTCAATGTCGGCGCTGTTTGCTTTTTCTACAGCGCATCTGACACTTATGAATATTATTGAAAAAACCTCTTTATTTTAATAAAAAAATATAGTATAATAAGAGTGCTGAAAATTATTTCGGCACTCTATTTTTAGGAGAATATTTATGGAAAATATTAAAAATCAGGCTGAAAAAGCAGCTTTAGAGCTTATTAAGGAAGCAGGTTTAAAAGAGGGAGATTTGCTTGTTGTAGGCTGTTCCTCAAGTGAAATTATCGGAGATAAAATAGGCAAAAATTCAAGCATTGAAGCGGCTCAGGCAGTTTTTGAGGGAATATATTCTGTATTAAAGCAAGAGGGGATTTTTCTTGCCGCACAGTGTTGTGAGCACTTAAACCGAGCACTTATTATAGAAAAAAGTGTTGCTCAGAAGAAAAATTTAGAAATTGTAAGTGTAGTTCCGCAGCCCAAAGCCGGCGGTTCCTTTGCCACAACCGCATATAAAAGCTTTGATGAGCCTGTTGCAGTAGAAGAAATTAAAGCCGATGCGGGAATGGACATAGGAAACACCCTTATCGGAATGCATCTTAAGAGAGTTGCCGTACCTGTAAGGCTTAGTGTCAATTGCATAGGTAAAGCAAGCCTTGTATGCGCACGCACCCGTCCGAAATATATAGGCGGAGAAAGAGCAAAATACTGTCAGGGATAAAATAGGAGATACAAAAAAACTTGAAAAAGGGGTTGTGAAAAACGAAAAAGTTTTTACATTCCCTTTTTCTGTTTATAGTTTCGGGTCATCTGCCTTGACAAATAATGGGTTTTTCTATATAATATTTTTATATAATTTTTAAAATATTATGTTAGATTTTTTTGGAGGAACAGCTTTATGCATCTGTTTAGCAAAAAGATTTTTATTAATAAAAAAAGTCTGATAGGTATTATCAGCTTTATATTAGCTTTGTTTCCAACGCTTGTAACTCCTGAACTTTTAAAAGATGAGCTGAGTGCTTTTTCTATAAGCAACAGCATTTTCAGCCTTTTAATTTTTTTTGGATATTTTTTTCTTATACGTTCAGCTTTGTTAAATTTTGAAAAACGTTTGTCTGTTATCTCGGTTATAACAGGACTTCTTTTTTCTATGTTTATGGTATTTGGCAGAAATATGTATGTTAACGGTAAGACTGAAATATTATTTTTGGAAAGCTGGAGAAACATTATAGCAATTCTTCCTGTTTTCTATTCACTTGTTCTTTTGATAATTAAATATTTGCCTGAGCTGAGAGAGTATCGTTTGTTTTCATTAAAAACACCTCTGCAAAAAAAAGAATGGTCGGCTAAGAAAAGCTTTTTTGTTGTCTGGATAATTATTTTTGTAGCTTGGATTCCTTCTTTATTGGCATCATACCCAGGAGTATATGGGTATGACAGCATTTCTCAGGTTAATTATTATCGATCAGGTGAAATATCTCTTCATCATCCGCTGATACACACGTATCTTTTAGGCTTTTGTGTTGTAACTCTGGGTAATCTTTTGGGAAGCTATGAGGCGGGAATGTGTTGTTACTCTGTATTTCAGATGCTTTGTCTTTCTGCAACCTTTGCGGCAATATATTCTTGCTTTATAAAGAAACGTGCTTCGAAAATTGTAAGCTTAGCCGTTTTGCTGATTTTTATGTTTTTGCCTACTAATCCGATAATGGCATTTTCAGCCACTAAAGATGTTTTGTTTGCTGCTTTCTTTGCGTTGGCGTTTATGATGTTAATGTTACTTGCCGATAATCCTGAATTGATAAAGTCAGTCAAATTTATTGTTTGCTTTGGGGCTGTGCTATTTTTTATGTCAGCATTTCGAAATCAAGGAATTTATATTATAATTATAACAGCTATTTTTGCATTGATATTGCTTTGGAAATATAAGAAAAATGTTTTTCTCGTATTTTTATCTGCAATAGTGCTTATAGGTGTTTATTCAGGTCCTGTATCTTCTCTGTTGGGCGGAGTAAAAGCCAACTCTCTGAGGGAAATGATGAGTATTCCTTGTGTGCAGCTTTCAAGAGCAATGGTATACAGTGAGGATGAGCTTGAAGAAGAAAGTGCTCTTATAAAAGAGTATATTCCTCAATATGAGATATATACAGTCAATTCTTCCATTTCAGATATTATGAAGGGATGTCTTGATACCGAAAGAGTAAAAAAGAACCCATTGGAATTTATAAAGCTTTGGATTAAGGTGGGAATAAAATGTCCTGTAGTCTATATTGATGCCTTTGCCCGTATTACAATCGGTTACTGGTATCCAGATATGAACTACCGAGACCCTCAGGCATATCATCCTTATTGGGAATATTATCCTACAGGCGTTTTGGAAAAGTATGACGAAAACAAGTTTCTTTTACTAAAGCAGACACCCATAGCCTTTAAAGACTTACACGAAAAATATTATAAACTGGCATATGAAAATAGCTATCAGAAAACCCCTGTTATTTCAATGCTGTTTAGCTCTGCTTTGCCTTTATGGATGTTGATTATATATATTGCAATGTGTGTCTATTATAAAAAATATAAGCATTTTGTGCCAATAAGCTTTGCTTTAGGTTTGGTGTTAACTCTTTTGTTAGGGCCGGTAGTTCTTTATCGGTATCTATATCCTTTCTGTATTATTTGTCCAATATTGCTGGCATCGGCAATTGATTTTAAAAATAAAGGAGAAGTGTAAAAATGGAAAATGTTGCAGTATTAATTCCGTGCTATAATGAAAGTAAAACTATCGAAAAAGTGGTGAAAGATTTTAAAGCGGAGCTACCTGAAGCTACAATTTATGTATATGACAATAATTCTACCGATGGTACAGCAGAATTAGCTGAAAAAGCAGGCGCTGTTGTTAGATATGAGTATAAGCAGGGAAAAGGAAACGTTGTACGACGTATGTTTAGAGAAATTGATGCGAAATGTTACATTATGGTAGACGGTGATGACACCTATCCCGCATCAGATGTAAAGGCTATGGTAGATCTTGTTTTAAACAAAAATGCAGATATGGTTGTGGGTGACCGTCTTTCCTCTACGTATTTTAACGAGAATAAAAGACCGTTTCACAATATGGGAAATGTTATTGTCAGAGCAGGTGTAAACTCTATATTTAAAAGCGAAATAAAGGATATTATGACAGGATACCGAGCTTTCAGCTACGACTTTGTCAAAACCTTTCCTGTACTGTCCCGTGGCTTTGAAATAGAGACGGAAATGAGCATACATGCTATTGATAAAAATATGCAATTAGAAAATATAATCATCAATTATAAGGACCGTCCCCAAGGCAGTGAGTCTAAGCTTAACACAGTGTCAGATGGTATAAAGGTATTAAAAACAATAGCACGACTTTGGAAAAACTATAAGCCATTTTCCTTCTTTTCGGTTTTGTCTTTAATTTTAATTCTTATTTCGGCAGCTGTATTTATCCCATTGGTATTTGTTCCGTTTTTGATTACAGGTCTTGTCTCCCGTATTCCTACTTTGGTAGTGTGCGGATTTGTTGTATTGGCGGCAATACTTTCCTTTTTCAGCGGAATGATATTAGATGCTATAATTCAAAAAGAAAAGCGTGAATTTGAATTTCGCCGTCAGCTTTTAAACGGCAAAAAAGAAGCAGAAAATAAATAAAATAAGGAAATGTCGTTTTTGAAAACGAAAAATGTTATAGCATTGTTCAAAAACGGCTGTAAAAAGTTAATGAAAATCCGAGATTTGCTTAAAAACAGCGAGTCTCGGATAATTTTTGTGTAATTAAAGCATTACAAGTAGATTTATAAAACTTTAAAATGAAAATTTTATAAAAGGTATTGACAAAAAGGCTGATGTGTGATAGTATTTTAAGGCTGACAGAAAATTCATGCTGGTGTGGCGGAACAGGCAGACGCCCGGGACTTAAAATCCCGTGGGTAGCGATACCCGTGCCGGTTCGACCCCGGCCACCAGCACCAGATTTTTAGAAATCGGGTGAAAATATGTCAGCATTTTATGCGCTGCTAGCTCAGTTGGATAGAGTGACTGGCTACGAACCAGTAGGTCAGGGGTTCGAATCCCTTGCAGCGCGCCAACAAAAAAAGAACCTTTGTCTACCAAGACAAAGGTTCTTTTTTTGAACTAAGTGTTCCGCTTGCTCGGAACGTGAAGTATCCTTCGGACGTGAAGCACACTTCGTGCGTGAAGTGTGCCTTCGGCACGATATGCGGAACACTTAACTTCACTTTGCACCAATGTCGCAATACTTCACTATGCCGTAGGCATATCTTCACTTGGGCGCAGCCCAAACTTCACTAATTATTGAAAGCTAACAAGTTTTATGGTATAATTTATACGAAACGGAGGTGTTATTATGTCGGAAAGCAAATTGAGAACGCAATCAATGGATTTTGCAGTGTCCATTATTAACCTTGTCAAATGCCTAAAAGAAAAGCGTGAATCTATTATCTCTAACCAAATCGGCAGAAGTGGCACTTCCATTGGAGCCAACATCCGTGAAGCGCAGTATGCTCACGGCAAAGCTGACTTTATTGCCAAGCTTCAAATCGCACTCAAGGAAGCAAATGAAACGGGATATTGGCTGGAACTGCTGTTCAAAACAAATTACATATCTGAAGAAGAATATAAAGTTCTTGACACCGCTTGTATAAGTCTTCGTGTTATGCTGATTTCTTCCATCAACACTGCAAAGGAGAATGGAAAATGAAAAAATTGCTTGTATTGTTCTTTGTCATCATTCCGTTTTTTTGTCTTACTGCATGTAATGGGAATCTGACAAAGGGCGGTATTGTATCCCAAACAGACAATGGAATGGCACAGCTTGATATTATGCCTCAAAAATTGTTTGAGTATGCTAATATTGGTGATATGGTTGTAGTAACTGTCGGTGATTTTAAAGCGGAAATGCCACTGGTTGACGAAGCAATTGCAGAAGAAGGTAAATTACAATTGTTTTACGATTCAAACGAACACAGTTTAAGCATATGCGCCTACAATCAAAACTTCTGCAAAACTTATAATGTTTCACCCGATGCTAAAGTTAAAATCACAAAAAAGTAAATGAGTAATGTTACTTTTAGTCTTTCTTACCCCACTTTACGCACCTTTTAGTCGCTCTTTCGCAAAAATAAGACAGTCTTCGGACTGTCTTATTTTTATCCAAGCCGAAGGGTTGGTATGTAATCCACGTTAGCGGAATGTAATCAGTTCGCTTTGCGAACTGTATGTCATCAAGGTGTTAGCCTTGTATGTTTTCTTTTCGGCTTGATTACATACGCAACTTGCGTTGCAATTACATACAATACTTCGTGCTGATTACATTTACACCTGCGGTGTGATTTAATATGTGGTAGTTCAAATATGTTAAAAATCAAAAGGATTAGAATTTGTGAAATCATTTTTTAACAAAAATCCGTTCTCGTAAGAGGACGGATTTTTGTTTTGATAATTGATTTCAATTTAAGATTTTGCTATAATGATCTAAAAGGCGGTGATTATATGGTTTACAAAGACCTAATGATTAGTTCTTTGACGGATTTATTAGAAGATGGCGAAGTTTTGAAATGTTCTATTTATGGTATTTTAAGACAAGGCAATATACAGCAAGGGGGATATTTTGGTTTAACAGAGACTCACTTGTTGATAGTGCTATTTTCCGGAAAGCAAATCAAAGCTACCGGCCGCATCCCATTAGATGTAAAATCGGTTAAAATAAAACAGACAAAGATATTTAAGCAATATGTAATTGATATATCCTTTAATGAGGGAGACCCTTGCAGAATCATTGCATCTCCTAAAGTTTTAAAAATTGATTCACAAAAGCAAAATTTGATGCATTTCTTAGATTTTGTTAAAAGTAAAGCTACCAACAAGCAAGAAATTATATTGAAAAATTCAGAAGGCGAAAAAATCCGTTGGCAGTTTTTTAATACTTGTATTTATGGGATTCTTTCTTTATTTTTTGCTATATCTGTTATGCTTATTGTCGTAGAATTAAAAGAAAATAATTTTGATTTTTCCGTAATGAAAGAAATGATAGAAAATCTTCCAATGTTTGTAACAATAGGGTGTGCATTTCTTGCACCGTTTATTGTTTTGTCATTATTAAACAGATTTTTCTTTGGAAAAATTGTAGCTGTGGCACGGGAAGACGGGTTGCTTTTAGATAATGATTTTATCTTATGGGAGGATATTAAAAAAATAACATTTAGCCCAAGGATGTGTTCCAAATTTAGTGTTAATTATACATATGCTACCATATTTATCGAATCGTTCCAAAAACAAGAATATTCTATTGAAATAATGCATTTCCCCGCATATGGATTAAGAAAAATAAAAAAATATAATCCCAACATAAAAATCGAAGTTGAAAAATCGGGGTTAGCTCTTGTCTTGTTTGCTGCGCTGTCTCTAATTTTGATTTCCGCTATAATTCCTTTAATAAGGTAATATTATTGCAATTTTTACCATTTTATGTTATAATTTAATTATCAAACTATAAAAAGGAGTGTTTTTTATGAAAAAAGTTGTTTTTGCGGTACTTTGTTTTTCTCTTTTGCTTTCGGGCTGTAACAAAAAAGCACCTGATGTATCCTCGTCTATTTCAGAAACTTTACAGAGCAGCTCGCAAATTTCTTCACAGGAAACAAGCTCCGATATAAGCTCTGAAATAAGTTCAGACATAAGCTCAGACGTAAGCTCTGATAAAGCAGAAACCTCTTCGTCAAAGGCAGAGGGAAGCTCTGATGTTGTAAGTAAGCCTGTCAACAAAGAGGAAGAGGCAGTACTTGACTATTTTGCAGACCCGTCAATGAAGGAAATGATGAGATTAGCCTTCGAAAAATTGCTTCCGGGAGTTAAAAATCCTACTTATGCACAGGTAAAAAGCTTAAAAATATCTAAAATACACATCACCTTTGGAGCCGGAAATGCCGCTGCAGGAAAGACAATCATTAGCTTTTATAAAAAGGAAGAGGCATATCCCCTTGAGATGTCTTTTTACACCGCGTTAGACGGCACTGTAACCTATGATGCAAAGGCTAACGCAAATGTGCTTAAAGGCTTTGAAAAGCTTCCTCAATACGATTGGCTTGTTATTGACTACGGAGATTATTATACCGGATATAATTATCCTGAAATGCTTAACGGCATTCTGACAAATGTCTGGGGACTGTCATATAATAATTTTGAAACCAAAAGCATTGATTTTTCTGCTGTTTCGCCTTCAAGCTTTGCAGGCTTAAAGGGACTGTCTGTTTATGGCTATCAAGAGGGAGAGCTTGAGAGACTTTTATCTGAAAATAATGTGATTGAAGAGATTTATCTCAGTGATGAAACCGAAGACGGACTTGCGTTTTTATCCACTAAAAAAAGTCTTAAAAAAATATCGGTATCGAACACTGCTTTTGGGGAAAAGAATGCGGGGATTTTCAACGATTTACCTAATCTTTACTATCTTGATATCTGTTATTGTTCAGTATCAACCTTTGATTTGATTAACCCTGTTTTCCCTAAGCTTAAGAACTTTTATGTGTTCGAAACCTATGTACGCAATCCTCATACATCTATGCTGTCGGCAGGGTGGAAGCAACATGCCTTAGAGCACGGAGCAAGCGAAGATATTATAGTAGACAGTGTAGGACCGAAAATTTAGGACTTGACTTTTTTAAACAATGGTGTTATTATATTTAACAATAATTGAATAAGTTGTAACACTAAATGCGAGGAGCAGAAACCAGTAGGTTGGAAAAAATCTTGAGAGAGTTGCCGGTGGGTGCGAGGCAAAGATGGTGTCCTTCTGAATTCATTCTGTTAGCAGTGCACTGAATAAGAGAAATCTTTAGTAGGAGGCAACGGGAGTTCCCGTTACAGAACTAAGGTATGTTAGTACCTGAAAAGGTCGCTATTGTGAAGTGGCGGCGAACTGAGGTGGTACCACGGGATTAGTAATTTTCTCGTCCTCTGTATTCGTTATCGGAATGCAGAGGGCGTTTTTTGTTTGCTCTTTACACTCCGAAGTCTTGTATTTAACAATTTATGGCTTAGGAAAGCTAAACACAAAAAGAAAGGATGTTCAAAAATGGCACAAAACTACTATCAAAAAGAAATTGAAACTATGCCGCTTGAAGAAATGAAAAAGCTTCAATCAGAAAAGCTCGTCAAACAGGTGAAGCACGTTTACGAAAACGTACCTTACTACAAAAAGCTTATGGACGAGAAGGGCGTAAAACCGGAGGATATCAAGGGTATTGATGACCTTTGCAAGCTTCCGTTCCTTACTAAAGCAGATTTGCGTGATGCGTATCCTTACGGATTGCTTGCAAAGCCTCTTGATGACTGTGTTCGTATTCAGTCCACATCAGGCACAACAGGCAGACGTGTAGTTGCGTTTTACACACAGAAGGATATTGACCTTTGGGAAGATTGCTGCGCCCGTGCAATTATGGCTGCAGGCGGTACAAAAAAGGATGTGTGCCAGGTTGCGTACGGTTACGGTTTGTTTACAGGCGGTCCCGGTCTTAACGGCGGCTCGCACAAGGTTGGCTGCTTAACACTTCCTATGTCCTCAGGTAATACCGATCGTCAAATCCAATTTATGATGGACCTTAACGCTTCTATACTTTGCTGTACCCCTTCCTATGCGGCATATATCGGTGAAACCTTAAAGGAACAAGGATATAAACCCGAGGATATTCCGTTGAAAGCAGGTATTTTCGGCGCTGAGCCTTGGACTGAGGAAATGCGTCGTGGCATTGAACAAGCGCTTGGAATTAAGGCATACGATATTTACGGTCTTACCGAAACAACCGGCCCTGGCGTTGCTTTCGAGTGCAGTGAACAGACAGGTATGCACATAAACGAAGACCATTTTTACGCTGAAATTATTGACCCCGAAACAGGCGAAGTTCTTCCTGAGGGTTCTAAGGGCGAGCTTGTATTCACCTCTCTTGACAAAGAAGCATTTCCTTTACTTCGTTATCGCACTCGTGATATCTGCGTTCTTTCACGTAAAAAATGTTCTTGCGGAAGAACACTTGTCAAAATGGCGAAGCCTATGGGCAGAACTGATGATATGCTTATTATTCGTGGCGTAAACGTGTTCCCAAGCCAGATTGAAACAGTTTTATTGAACGAGGGCTATCAGCCTAATTATCAAATTGTTGTTGACCGTGTTAAGAATACGGATACGTTTGAAGTAAATGTGGAAATGACACCTGAAAAGTTTACTGATAAGGTTGGCGAAATTATTGCTATGGAAAAGTCTCTTGCAAATGCAATGAAGGCTATGCTCGGTATCAATCCTGCTGTTCACCTTGTTGCGCCCAAGGCTATCGCTCGCAGCGAAGGTAAAGCTGTTCGTGTTATTGATAAGAGAAAACTTGTATAATTCGGAAGGGAGATAAACTAATGGCTATTAAACAATTAACTATATTCGTTGAAAACAAGCAAGGTGCAGTTGTTTCTATAACTGATACACTTTCTAAGCACAATATCAATCTCAGAGCGCTTTCTATTGCGGAAACACAGGATTTTGGTATTCTCCGTCTTATTGTTAACGATGAAGAAAATGCAGAGAAGATACTTACACAGGAAGGATATCTTATTAAGATTACTGATGTTGTAGGCGTTAAAATCAGCGATGAACCCGGCAAGCTTTCTGAGGCGTTGAAAATTCTTGATAAAAATAAAATCAATATAGAGTATCTTTATGCTTTTATGGCCCGCACAGAAAAACACGCTTATGTTGTTATTCGTGTTGAGGATAACAATGCGGCAGAAGCTGCACTTACAAACGCAGGCTTTAAGCTTATCACAGAAAAGGATATTTGCAAGCTTTAAAAATGATAAGATTAGCATTAGAAAAAGATATTCCGAAGATTGAGGAGTTACTGTTGCAGGTTGACCTTGTCCATCACAACGGCAGACCGGATATCTTTAAAATTGGCAGAAAATATTCAAAAGAAGAACTGAAAGTAATTTTAAAGGACAAGCATCGTCCTATCCTTGTTTCAGTGAATGAAAATGATGAGGTAATGGGATATTGCTTGTGTATCTTTCAGCAGCATATTAACAATTCGGTGTTGACAGACATCAAAACCTTATATATAGATGACCTTTGTGTTGATGAAAAAATGAGAGGAAAACACATTGGCAAGGAATTATATGAGGCAGTTGTTGAATTTGCCAAAGAAAATAATTGTTACAATCTCACGCTGAATGTGTGGAGCTGTAATCCTTCAGCGCTGCGCTTTTATGAAGCCTGCGGCTTTGTCCCGCAAAAAATCGGTATGGAATTGATACTGTGATAGGATATGGGTGTAAAATGTATTTTGAAGAGCTTAAACTTGGTATGACAGTCAATACAGCGCCTGCTGTTATTCAAAAAGGAAAAATGATTTCTTTTGCTCAGGATTATGACAATATTCCGCTTCATACTGACGAGGAATATGCTAAAAAAACGCCTTTTGGTAAATTGCTTGCACCGGGTGTTATGTCTTTTATGTCTGTTTGGGCAAAATATCTTGAGGTTGATTTTTTCGGCGATGAATTACTTGCCGGAAAATCTACTAAAATTGAATGGCTCAAGCCGGTATTTGCTGACGATGTTTTGACGGGAAAGGCAACTATTACAAATTTAGTAAAGCGAAGTTTTAAAAACGGATTGGTTGAAATCACGATTGATGCGTATAATCAAAACGGCGAGCTTGTATTAAAAGACGTGACGGAAGCTATCGTTAAATGCAAAATATAAACGGCATTTGAGGTGATAGAATGAAAAAATCTTATGTGACATCTATGCCCGATAACATAGGCGCATTTTTGAAAGCAAGTGAATGCTTTTCTGCTTTGGGAATTAATATAACCCGTGTAAGCTATAATAAAGCGGTTGATTCTCAGACATTATTTATTGATGCAGAAGGTACGGAGGAACAGTTAAGTAAGGCGGATGCTGAGCTTGAAAAAATAGGGTATCTTCAAAGTAATACAAATAAAACAAGCGTAGTTTTAATTGAATTTTGCCTTAAAGATATTCCCGGAAGTGTTACAAGCATACTTGCTTTAATTCGTGATTTTAATTTCAATATTTCCTATATAAGCTCTCAAGAAAACGGCACAGACTATCAGTACTTTAAGATGGGCTTGTATGTTGAGGATTTTGAAAAAATATCGGAATTTCTGAAAGAAGCTGAAAAGCTGTGCAAGGTTCGTGTTATTGACTATAACCGCTCTGAAAAGGTTTATGATAACAGTATTTTTTATAACACTTATGTTATGGGTTTATCGCAAATAATGGGGCTTTCGGAAGCAGTCAGCCGCGAGCTGTTGGTTCACGTTAACCTTGCTATGCAAACCCTTGATGAACAGGGCTTATCACCCTACAGAACCTTTGACAGCATAAGTAAATTTGCCGAATTGCTCGGAAATTCAAAGGCAAAAGCATTTGTGCCGAGAATAAGTTCTCACAGAATTTCCGAGAACACAGAGATTACTTTAATAGAGCCTCCGTGCGGCAGCAATACGATTATCATAAAAAGCAACGGCAAGGTTCTTTTTGTGGACAGCGGATATGCTTGTTATAGCGAGGAAATGCTTGAGGTTTTCAAAAAGATTGTCCCCGATTTTGAAGACATAAAGAAAACCATTCTTGTAACACATGCTGATGTTGACCATTGTGGTCTATTGCCGCTGTTTGATGAGATTATAGCCAGCCCAAAAACAGCATTCTGTTTAAAGAGTGAATATTTAGGAAATGACGGATACCGAGAGAAAAATTTGCTTCATAAACCGTATATTAACATCTGTAAAATCCTCACTTCCTATCAAACCGTTAATCCGGATAAGATTACAGCCTTGTGGAAAGATATTGAGAATTTGACAGAACCTCTTACACAAATTGGATTTTTCGACTTTGAAGAACTGCACTTTGAGGTTTATGAGGGAAAGGGCGGACATTTGCCGGGTGAAATCGTTTTAATTGATTATACAAAGAATATTGCCATTACAGGCGATATTTACATCAATATACACGGACTCACCCCTGAGCAAGCGGAATACAATCAATATGCACCTATTTTAATGACCTCGGTTGACACGGATCCTAAACTATGCGCTGAGGAAAGAAAGGCGATAATCGGGCGTCTTGGTGTTGGCAAATGGCAAATTTTCGGAGCACACGGTTTTAAAAAGGATTATTCGGTGAACTCGTGAGTTGTTTTCTGAAAAAATAAAAATTTTTCAAAAAAAGTATTGACAAATATATTTTTTTGTACTATAATTTATTGCAAATTTGAATATCACAAAAACGACTATGATGAAGACGGTCGGAATGAAAAACTATCAGAGAGTTGCCGGTTGGTGCGAGGCAATAGTGAATCTTTCCAATGACTTATCACTTCTGAGTCGGAGGACCGAAAGCGAAAGCAAGTAGACTCCTTCCGTAATGCTGCGTAAAAGCAAAGAGCTTGTTAGAGCTCGGAAAGTGACGGAAATATATTTTCCGTAATTTGAGTGGTACCGCGGGTTTATTACTCGTCTCAAAAGTTTCTTTTGAGACGAGTTTTTTGTTTTATTCAAAATAGTCATATTTGAAAGGAGACAAAAAATGGATTACAGTTTGAAAGAGGTCGCAGGAAGAATTAAGGAACTGCGAGAAGCAAAAGGATACTCACAACAAGAGCTTGCAAAGCTTACAGGCGTATCCTATGAAGATTATAAAGTTTTAGAAAATGGAGATGCCGATTTCAGCTTCACATTTATTTATAAATGTGCAAAGGCTTGCGGCGTTGAGGTTGTTGACATTCTTGAAGGAACAAGCACAACTCTTTCCTCTTTTTCGATTACAAGAAAGGGGGAAGGCCTTAAGATTGTTAAAAAGTACGGCGTTGAATATGATAATCTTGCCCCGAAATTCAAGGACAAGCTTGCCGAGCCTTTTTTGGTTAAATTCCCCTATATTCCCGAAGAACAAGACGCACCTATGAAGCTTAACTCCCATAACGGTCAGGAGTTTGATGTTATTGTAAAGGGCTCTCTCAAGGTGCAGATAGGTAACCACGTGGATATTCTCAACGAAGGAGACTCTATTTTCTATAACAGCCTTATTCCCCACGGTATGATTGCTGTAAGCGAGGGTGGCTGTGAATTTCACGCTGTTGTTCTTAACCCTCAGGACGGTCTTGTGAGTGAGGAATATCCCGAAGCGCCTTATGTGGTTTCTAAAGTAGTAGAAAAAGAAGCAGGCGCAACAACCGTTGCCGATAACTTCGTAGAATCTTTTTACGATGAAAACGGCGTGTTTAACGGCATCAAATTCAAAAATGACGATAAGTTTAATTTCGCATTTGACTGTGTTGATGCTATTGCAGAAAAGAATCCCGATAAGCTTGCAATGATGTGGGTAGCAAATGATAAAACCGACCGCAGATTTACATTTAGCGATTTGAAGAAATATTCAGCTAAGACGGCTAATTACTTTGAATCTCTCGGTATCAAAAAGGGCGATACCGTAATGCTCGTTCTTAAACGTCATTATCAGTTCTGGTTCTGTATGCTTGCTCTTCATAAAATCGGAGCAATCGCAATCCCTGCTACCAATCAACTTGTAGAACACGATTTTGTTTACAGATATAAGGCAGCTAAAGTAAAAGCAATCGTATGTACAGCTGACGGAGATGTATCAACCGAAGCGGAAAATGCAGCTGCAGAATTCCCCGGAATGTTGAAAATTTTGGTTGGCGGTAAAAAAGAGGGCTGGAACGATTTTAATGTTGAAATGGAACGCTTCAGCACACATTATAATCGTACCGAGGAAACTCCTTGCGGCAACGACCCGATGCTTATGCTCTTTACCTCCGGTACAACCGGATATCCCCGTATTGCAACTCATTCCTACAAGTATGCATTAGGTCATTATCCTACTGCAAAGCATTGGCACAATGTAAATCCTGACGGATTACATTTCACTATTTCTGACACAGGCTGGGGTAAAGCTCTTTGGGGTAAGCTTTACGGTCAATGGCTCTGTGAAGCAGGTGTATTTACTTATGACTTTGACAGATTCCATTCAGAAGATATCCTGCCTATGTTTGCTAAATATCATATCACAACCTTCTGCGCTCCCCCTACAATGTATCGTTTCTTTATCAAAGAAGATTTGTCAAAGTACGACCTTTCTTCTATCGAATATGCAACAACAGCAGGTGAAGCTCTTAACCCTGAGGTGTTTAATCAGTTTAAAAAAGCTACCGGACTTACTATTATGGAAGGCTTCGGTCAGACTGAAACTACTCTCTCTATCGCTAACTTCGTTGGTTCAACTCCTAAAATCGGCTCAATGGGCAGACCCAGTCCGCTTTACGATGTAGTTGTTCTTGATCCCGACGGCAATGAATGTAAGATAGGTGATGCAGGTGAGATTTGCATTCGCACCAAAGACGAGGTTCCTTGCGGTCTCTTTATCGGTTATTACTTAGATGAAGAAAAGACAAAAGATGTTTGGCACGACGGTTATTATCACACAGGCGACCAGGCAACGATGGATGAAGACGGATATCTTTGGTATGTGGGCCGTATTGACGATGTAATCAAGTCATCAGGCTACCGTATCGGACCCTTCGAAATCGAGAGCGTAATTATGGAGCTTCCGTACGTTTTAGAGTGCGCAATCACTCCTGTTCCTGATGAAGTACGCGGTCAGATAGTAAAAGCCACAGTTGTTCTTGTAAAGGGAACACAGGGCACTGACGAGCTGAAAAAAGAAATTCAGGAATACGTTAAAACACATACAGCGCCCTATAAATATCCGAGAATCGTTGAATTTGTAGACGAGCTTCCCAAGACCATCAGCGGTAAGGTAAGACGTGTAGAAATCCGCAAAAACGATTTAGAAAAATTACAGAAATAACAAGGAAAAGCCCAAGCTGTTATTATAGCTTGGGCTTTGACAATGCAGGGAATAAGCTATGATATACAAAAACATTAAAAAAGGAATATTCAAAGAGAGGCCTAACAGGTTTATTGCAAAGATAGAAATTGACGGTAAAATTGAGACAGTACACGTTAAAAATACAGGGCGCTGCAAGGAACTTTTGATTGATGGCTGTGAGGTTATTTTAAGCAAATCCGACAACCAAAGCCGTAAGACAAAATACGATTTAATTGCGGTATATAAAAAAGGTTTAGGCCTTGTAAATATCGACAGTCAGGCGCCGAATTACGTAGTTAAGGAATGGCTTGAAAAGCAAGGCTATGACATAGTTAAGCCTGAGTATTTTTACGGCAATTCAAGGCTTGATTTTTACTGTCAAAAAGGGGACGAAAAGACTCTTATAGAGGTCAAAGGCTGTACTTTAGAAAAGGACGGGATCGGCTATTTCCCCGATGCGCCTACGTTGAGAGGAACGAAGCATCTTAAAGAGCTGAAAAAAGCCGTTGAAGAGGGATATAAGGCGTGTATAATTTTTGCTATTCAGATGGAAAACGTATTTGAAGTGCGTGCAAATAAAGAAACTGACCCTGCCTTTGCCAATGCCTTGCTCGAAGCTTGCCAAGCAGGAGTTGAGATTATTTGTCTTACCTGTGAAATAAGAGAAAATGAGATAAAAATCGGCTGAAAAAAATGTTTTTCAGCCGATTTTTTTAAAGGTAAAGACAGCATTGACACATAGAGCTATTTATGGTAAAATGCAATATGAGTTATTATATATATTTATATATATTATATATTTATACATTTTGTCCTAACACTTTCTTTAAAAAGGATGTGAAAGAATGCAGGAAAATAAAAAATATGCGGTGCTGTCTATGGATGTGGAGGACTGGTATCACCTTTATTACTTTTTAGGCAAGGCAGACACCTCCTATTCAATGCTTGACGGATTTACCAATTATGTTGATTTGCTTAACAGCCATAATATAAAAACAACCTTTTTTGTTTTGAGTGAGTTGGCTCAGAGCGCTAAGGATAAAATTCAGTATGCAGTATCCTGCGGACACGAGATTGCCTGCCACGGAAAAACTCATATGAGACCATTGGATTTATCTCCCGAGGTTTTCAGACAAGAAATTACACAGGCAAAGGCAGAGCTTGAAGAAATTACAGGCAAAGAGGTTATAGGCTACCGTGCTCCCTGCTATGGAATTGACGATGAGCGTTATCAGATTGTGCAGGAGGTTGGGTTTAAGTACAGCTCCAGCAAAATGGACGTAACGGGACATCCTCTTTACGGAGAAATTGATTTATCCTCTTTTGAACAGAAAATAAAGGGTATTTACATAAAGGACAATATGACAGAGTTTGCTTTAAGCACTCAGAAGCTTTTAGGCAAGGATATTGCTGTATCGGGCGGAGGCTGGATACGTCTTCTTCCCTGGAGTACCGTTATGAAGCCCCTTTTGAAAAAATATATCAGTCAGGCACAGACTTATGCACTTTACATTCATCCTTTTGAGCTTTCGAGGGTTCCAATGCCAAAGGTTCCCAACAGCAATCTTTTATCAAATATCAGAGCAAGACGTGGTTTGGAAAAGGTTGAAAAAAGAATTGATGAGCTTATTGGAATGCTGAGGGAAAACGGTTTTGAGTTTGACACCTTTGCAAATATACAACAAAGTATTCAGAAACAGGCTGTTTTAAAATAAATTATAAACGAGGAAAAAAAGGTGGAAAAGGCACAAAGAATTAATTACATTTCTTTTGCGCAGATAATTGCGATGCTTTTGATAGTATTAAGCCACTCAACCCCTGAGGGAAACAATATCCCGTATTTTATTACGGCATCAGTTCCTTTTCTACAGGCGGCAGGCTTGGTAACTTTTATGTGGGCAAGCGGTTTTCTTGCCATTTTTACAAAGCAAATAGAAAAGTACGGATATGCGCAATATATCAAGCGCCGTCTTTCAAGATTGCTTATTCCTTATTTTGCAGTATCTCTTTTGATGCTGCTGCCGAAATTTTTTATAGCAAAAATCCAGAACGTTCCCTTTTCTCTTAATCCCCTTGAAATTGCGTTGCAGCTTATAACTCCCCGAAACAGTATTTTGCCGCATCTTTGGTTTTTGCCGACGCTTGCCATTATCGGTGCATTTTTGCCCATTATGAAAAAAGCATTAAAAAGTAAGGCTTTAACCTGTATTGTGTTTTTAATTCTTACTGCGCTTCAGTTTATTCCCAATATAACAAAGCTTTTTTGTGTTGACGATGTGCTGAAATATTTACTGTGGTATTGGACAGGCGCATTTTTTGCAACAAATACAAGGCTTAAAATAAAACCGTTATTCTGTACAATTACTGCTGTTGTCGGCTGGAGCTTATATATTCTGTTGTCATTTGCGTTTTTCTCAAAATTTTCGGCATTGATGTATCTTGTTTTAAGAGCGGCGTGCCTTGCAACAATGCTGACGCTTTCTTTGAGTTTAGAAAAATATACTGAGAGCTTTTGTAAAAAAATCGGGAAATATACTTTCCCCATATACATTCTTTCTCTGCCTTTTCAGAATGTTCTTGGCATAATTTTTTTAAAGCTTAATTTCCCTGTGATTGCGGCTTATCTTTTGCTTTTTGTCTTAGGAACAGCGGTGCCTTATATTATTGCTGTAATTGTTGATAAAATTGACAGGACAAAAATACTTTCAAAAATAATAGGAATGTGATAGCTAATGGAAGAAACTTTGAATAAAGGCTTAAAAATTGCTATGGTAGCGCCTGTACCTCCGCCCTATGGGGGAATAGGAAACTGGGTGCTAATGCTTGATAATTACGTTAAAAATGATGACAGCGTTGAATTTGTGCATATCAACACAGCTCCCGTCAGCAGAGGGTTAGACGGAAGAAGCTTATGGGACAGAGTGGTAACGCAGGGCCTTATGATGCTTAAAAAGCGTAAAGAGCTTTTAAAGGCTATAAAGGAGCAAAAATTAGATGCGGTGCATATAACCACCAGCGGACAGCTTGCAATTATAAGAGATATATTAATGCTCAAGGCTTGCAAAAAGAAAAACGTCAGAAGCATATACCATATCAGATTTGGAAGAATTCCCGAAATTGCCAAGGCAAATACAACCGAATGGAAGCTTATGAGGGTTGCCCTAAAGCTTGCAGACTGTGTTATTGCTATTGACACTACCACTCAAAAGGCAATACAGGAATTTTTACCCTACGTTAACGTATGCAATATTCCCAATCCCTTTAATTTAGATACTGTCAGCCTTGAAAATATTTCTCAAAACAAAGAGATTGTGTATATCGGCTGGGTAATAAAAACAAAGGGAATGGAAGAGCTTTTACCCGCCTTTGAAAAGGTAAGCAAAAAAAATCCCGATTGGTGTCTTAGAATAGTAGGTCCTTATTCGGAGGAGTATAAAAAACACTTGGAAGATAATTTTTCAACGTCAAAGGTTATTTTTGAGGGCGAAAAATCCCACGACGAAGCTATGGAGCTTTTAAAGGGTGCAGGAATATTTATTCTCCCAAGTCATACAGAGGGCTTTCCCAATGTTGTGCTTGAGGCTATGGCGCATAAAAAGCCTATTATTGCTACTGATGTGGGCGCTATTCCCGATATTATAAAGGACTGCGGAATTTTAATCAGAAACAAAAACCAAGAGGATATAGAAAAAGCTCTTGAAAAGCTTATAAACGATAAAGAGCTAAGAGAAAGCTTGGGACAAGAGGCAAGAAAAAAGCTTGAGGAAAGCTATTCCTTGGATATAGTTATGCAAAGATATAGAGAAGAGTGGAGTAAATAAATCAAAAAGGGGCCTTGATATGTATAAGATTATAAGATTTTTTCAGCGTGCATGGAACAAGCTTATAGTTTCTAAAATAAAGCTTGCGGCAATAGGCTCTCACGGATCAAATGTTAAATTGGGACGGAATATCAGCCTGTACGGTGAGAAAAATCTGCATATAGGAAACGATGTTTCCATAGGCGAACAGGCTCTTTTTATGTGTACTCTTGCAAAAATATATATCGGAGACCACGTTATGTTCGGACCTAAGGTAACTGTTATAACAGGGGGACACCGCACCGATATAGTGGGAAGATATATGAGCAGTGTAACAGATTCGGAGAAACGTCCTGAGGATGACAGAGATATTGTATTTGAGGGCGATAACTGGATAGGCGCAAATGTAACTGTTTTAAGAGGCGTTAAAATAGGAAAAGGCGCAGTTGTTGCGGCAGGTGCTGTTGTTACAAAGGATGTGCCTGCGTATTCCATTGTGGGCGGAGTTCCTGCTAAGGTTATTAAAAATCGTTTCAGCGAGGAAGATTTAAAAAGACATTTAGAAATGTTGGGAGAAGATTTACATGGCACTGTATGATAAAATTGCAAACAGACAGGAAAAAATATCTCTTGTAGGCCTTGGCTATGTAGGAATGCCCATAGCTGTTGCCTTTGCTAAAAAAGCAGAGGTTATAGGCTTTGACCTTAACGCTTCAAAGATTGAGCTTTATAAATCGGGAATAGACCCTACAAAAGAGGTTGGAGATGAGGTTATTAAAAATACTACGGTATTTTTCACCTCCGATGAAACAAAGCTTAAGGAAGCTAAGTTTCATATTGTGGCAGTTCCTACCCCTGTAAATGCCGACCATACCCCCGACTTAACCCCTGTTGAAAGCGCAAGCAGAATTTTAGGACGAAATCTTACTAAAGGCTCTATTGTTGTATTTGAGTCCACCGTATATCCCGGTGTAACGGAAGAGGTTTGTGTACCCATTCTTGAAAAAGAGTCGGGCTTAAAATGCGGTGTCGATTTTAAAATAGGCTATTCTCCCGAGCGCATCAATCCAGGGGACAAGGTACACCGTCTTGAAACAATAACAAAAATCGTTTCGGGTATGGACGAGGAAACTCTTGAAGAGGTTGCCAAGGTGTACGAGCTTGTAGTTGAGGCAGGCGTTCACAGAGCTGAGAGTATCAAGGTTGCCGAAGCGGCAAAGGTTATAGAAAACAGTCAGCGCGACATAAATATTGCTTTTATGAACGAGCTTTCCATAATCTTCAATAAAATGGGAATAGATACAAAATCAGTGCTTGAAGCGGCAGGCACAAAATGGAACTTTCTTAATTTTTATCCCGGTCTTGTAGGCGGGCACTGTATCGGAGTAGATCCCTATTACCTTACATACAAGGCGGAGCAAATGGGATATCACAGCCAGATTATTCTTTCGGGCAGAAGAATAAATGACGATATGGGAAAATACGTTGCCGAATGTCTTGTAAAAAATATGGTAAAAAGCTCTGTAACCATAAAGAATGCAAGGGTTGCAATTTTAGGCTTTACCTTTAAGGAAAACTGTCCCGACACAAGAAACACGAAAATTATAGATATTGTAAAAGAGCTTGAGGAATACGCCATTACCCCTGTTATTGCAGATCCTACAGCCGATGCTTTGGAAGCAAAACAGCACTACGGAATTGACTTTGTTGACATTTCGGAGATTAAAGATATGGACGCCGTTGTTTTAGCCGTTGCTCACGATTGCTTTAAAGCTTTGTCAATTGAAGATTTTGATAAGATGTTCAAAAAAGGAGCGCCTAAGGTGCTGTCGGATATCAAGGGCTTACTTGAACGTGAGCAGTATGAAAACGAGGGCTATTGTTACTGGAGGCTGTAAAAATGGGCTTTAAGCATTTGAAATTTCCTGAAAATTCACTTTTTCTTGTAACAGGCGGAGCAGGCTTTATAGGCTCCAATCTCTGCGAGGCAATACTCAATATGGGATATAGAGTGCGTTGTCTTGATGATTTATCTACGGGAAAACAGGAAAACGTTGATTTATTTATAGATAATCCTAACTATGAATTTATAAAAGGGGACATAAAGGATTTTGACACCTGTCTTAAAGCGACAGAGGGTGTGGCTTTCGTTTTAAATCAGGCGGCGTGGGGCAGTGTTCCCCGTTCTATAGAAATGCCTCTTTTTTACTGTGCCAATAATATTATGGGCACTCTCAATATGATGGAAGCAAGCCGTCAGAACAAGGTCAAAAAATTTGTATACGCATCAAGCTCTTCAGTTTACGGAGATGAGCCCAACCTACCTAAGACAGAGGGCAGAGAGGGCAATTTACTTTCCCCCTATGCGCTTACAAAGCAGTGCGATGAGGAATGGGGAAGGCAGTATACTTTGCACTATAACCTTGATACTTACGGCCTTCGTTATTTTAACGTGTTCGGACGCCGTCAAAATCCCGACGGTGCATATGCGGCGGTTATCCCTAAGTTTATAAAACAGCTTATGAACGGCGAAACGCCCACAATAAATGGCGACGGCAAGCAATCAAGGGATTTTACTTATATTGACAATGTCATCGAAGCCAACTTAAAGGCTTGCCTTGCAAGCAGTGAGGCGGCAGGACAGGCTTACAATATTGCCTACGGCGGAAGAGAATATCTGATTGATATTTACTATTCTCTGACAAAGACTCTGGGAGTAAACATTGAGCCAAAATTTGCGCCTGAGCGAAAAGGAGATATCAAGCACAGTAACGCAGATATTTCCAAGGCAGAAAGATTATTAGGCTACAAGCCCGAATACGATTTTGCAAAAGGCTTAAACGAAGCTATCGAATGGTATAGGGAGAATTTATAATGAACGATTTTCAGCTTTGTTCAAAAAAAGTTATGTATATTACGGAAACCAAATATCCCAACAGCGATGCAATGTCTGTACGTATGCATATGATTGCAAAGGCATTGATTGAAATGGGCAATACTGTTGACATTTACAGCAGAGGTCAAAAAAACGAGAATTCTTTAAATGAAGCTTTGCCCTTTACTTCTTTATGTACGCAAAAGCAGGGCAAAATAACAAAGCTGATTGATTATTATATTTACTTCAAGAAAAAAATTATCAAAAATATAAAAGAGAAAAAGCCCGATATTGTTCTTGTCTATTACACTCCTACGTCAGTTTTAAAAAAGCTTATAAAGCTTCAAAAAAAATATGGCTTTGTTTTGATGCATGATTGCGTTGAATGGTATTCAAAAGAACAGTTTTATCCGTCGTTATACAGCAAGCTTGCTTATTGTAAACGTGAAAAATGGATGAGAAAGCTGCTTCCTGAAAATGCCGGAATTATTGCCATAAGCCGTTATTTAGAATCGTATTTTTTGAAATGTAAAAATAGATGTATGTATATCCCTGCTATATGTGATACTCAGGCAATAAGCTTTGAAAAGGACACAAATGAGGATAAAATTGAAATTGTTTATGCGGGCGCTCCGGGAAAAAAGGATTATTTCCGAGAAATTATTTATGCTTTAAAAATGCTTAATCCGCAGGAAAAAGAAAAAATTACTCTTCGTGTTATCGGTGCAACTCCCCAACGTATAGCACAGGATGCGCAGGTTTCTGAAAAAGAGGTAGAAGAATTAGGAGAGGTTTTGCAGTTTTTACCCAGAATGTCGCATCAAGAGGTTTTGAAATATTTAGCAAAAGCTGATTTTACGATTTTGATACGTCCTGTACATTTAAGGTATGCGCAGGCCGGATTTCCTACCAAGGTGCCTGAAAGTTTGGCGACAGGTACACCTGTAATATGTAATCTTACAAGCGATTTAGGCAGATATCTTCAGAATGGCAAAAACGCTTTAATTGTAGAAAGCTGTCGGGCAGAGTCTGTTTGCGAGGCTTTGAGAAAGGCGTTAAAAATGTCTTTTGCTGAGCGTCAACAAATGTATGACAATGCAAGAAAAACAGCAGAACAGTTTTTTGATTACAGGCTTTATAAACAAGAGCTTAACAGTTTTATAAATAACTGAAAAAATATTGATTTTGAAGGTGAAAAAATGCCTGCAAGAATTGTTAAACAAATAGTTGTGCGCTTAAGAAATTCTAAACGCAAGCTGAAATTTGCTATGAGCGCAAATATAGGCATCAGCTCTCAGCTCGAGGGCTATAACAGAATAGGAAAAAACAGCACCTTCAGCGGAAAAATGGGGCGTTGCTCTTATATAGGAAACGATTCCTCTTTAAGCGGCATTATAGGCCGCTATTGCAGTATTGCTTCAGAGGTTAAAATGACCTATGGGGCACATCCTGTGGAGTTTGTTTCCACGCATCCTGTTTTTCATACTCCTTCAAAGATTCAGTGTATGACCTCGTATGTTGATACTCAGTTTTTTTCTACAACCAAATATGCTGACGAAAAAAGAAAAATAAACATAATAATAGGAAATGACGTATGGATAGGCTATAGAGCAACAATTATGGGCGGAGTAAAAATAGGGGACGGTGCAATTGTTGCGGCGGGCGCCGTTGTTACTAATGATGTACCGCCTTATGCAGTTGTCGGCGGAGTTCCTGCAAAGGTTATAAAATACCGTTTTGACGAAGAAAAAATAAAATTTTTGCTTGAGAAAAAATGGTGGAATTTGCCCGAAGAAATAATAAGAAAAGAAGCACATTTATTCAGCGATATTGATAAGTATATGCAAGGGGAAAAAGATGAATAAATTAAGTTTTTTAAATCTAAAAAAAGAAAAATCCCGATTAAATTTATTGATTGGATATTTTTGGCTTATGCCTGTAATTTTGAGCGTATTTTCGGGTAATATTAAGCTTAAATTTTTAGGTGTAAATCTGTTTACTGCTACAATTTACGGAGTGTTTTTAATTTTTCTGCTTATAAATTTCAAACACGTTTTTTTGAAAATTAAAGGATTTGATATACTTTTTTTAGTGTTCATAGCTTTAAGCATTACAATCACCATGATAGTTTTTCCTCAAAATACCGTATATATAAAAGCAAATTTATTTAACTGGAGCTTTGCTTTTATATATTATCTTATAGGTAAGCTGATAGCAAGAACAGTCTCGGCGCAGGAAGTTATCGGCAGTGTTTCTAAATTAGGAATAATTATTTCTTATATTGCTTATGCTACAACCTTTGGAATGACAAATAAGGATATGACCTTTGCATATGTAGTTCTTACATATGTTGTAATGACGGCAAACAGCGGCTTTAATAAAAACAAAGTAACAGACCTTTATTGGTGTATTGCAGGATTGATACTGATTTTTATTTTGGGAACAAGAGGTCCTCTTTTATTCGGCGTTTTGTATGTGCTTTACAGAGCTTTTCTCAAAATGGGAAAAGGGTGGAAGATAACAGTACTTTCCGTGGCAGGAATATCGGGAGCACTGTTTGTAGAAACAAATGCATATTATGCGGTGTTGCAGAATATAAATGCCTTTTTGGAAAGCAGAAATATTGAAAGCTATATAATAGATCAAATTCTGTCGGGTAATACATCTTCGGACCAAATGAGAAGCGATGTTGTAGAAAAAGTAATAGACGCTATTCAAAAGCAACCCTTGGGCTACGGCTTGTTTGGAGACAGGGTTATATTAAAGGGAAGCTATGTTCATAATATAATTGTCGAGCTTTTATGTGCCTACGGCGTTGTTTTAGGATTGATTTTATTGGTTTTGTTAGGCTTATTTATATACAGAGCAATACGTCATTCCAAATATTATAACAGAACAAATTTCCTTATTGCATTTATATTTATTTATCTAATGAAATTTTTTGTTTCAAGCAGTATTTTAAATGATACGTTTTTTGGTCTTTTTATGGGCGTTTTCAGCTTTTTCTATATCAATGAAAGAAAACGAAAAAATAGTATGTAAAAAGCTTTGTCAAAAATTTTTCGGCTTGAGAGGATTTGATTTTTGAAGTGAAGGTTTGCGTTGTTGTATTAGACTCGATATGGCATGACCCCCGTGTCAGAAAGCAAATAGCTGAATATCAAAATCAAGGTATTGATGTTTGTTGTGTGGGTAATAAATGTCAGAAATATAATGAACAGGAGGTTTCTAAAATCCCCTGTCCTGTAAGTATGGTTATGTTGTCCGATGAATATCAAGGAAAGCTTAATTCTGTAATTAAAAAGATTAAACGTGTGCTTATGACAAATAAGGCTTTGGAAAACTATATTATAGAGTCAAAGCCCGACATTATTCATTCAAACGATTTAAATACCTTGGTACCCTGTTATCACGCTGCCAAAAAGCTTAAATGCAAGCTTGTATATGACTCTCACGAAATTTGTGTTGAAAATAATACGCTCTTACCTTATAAGGCGTATAAAAGCTTTATAAAAAAGGTCGAAAAATATATAATCAATCGCTGTAATCTGATGGTTTGTGTCAGCAATGCGGCGGCAGAATATTTTGAAAAGGAATACAAGGTTAAAAAGCCTCTTGTAGTTACTAATTGCGGTCTTGCCAGAGAAATATATATATCAAAAGAAAAAAATGAAGGCTTTGAGGTTTTAAATCACGGTCAGTTTTACGAGGGACGCGGCTATGATATAATGCTTAAGGCGGCACCTTTGCTGAAAGATAATGCTGATATTAAGCTTGCTCTCAGAGGCTACGGAAGAATGGAAGAACAGCTTTTAAAAATGAAAGAGGAATTACAGGCTGACAATGTTATTTTTTATCCGCCTGTAAAAATACAGGAGCTTATTCCCTTTGCTTCACGCTCTTGTGTAGGAGTAGCTGTAACAGAAGCGATAAAGCTTAATTTTAAGCTTTCTGTATCAAATAAGCTTTTTGAGTATGCTTCGGCAGGATTACCTGTCATTATGTCTGATATTCCCGAACACAGATACCTCAATGAAAAATATAATTTCGGCATTATTTTAAAAGAAAATACTCCCGAATGCTTTGCTCAGGCAGTAAATGAACTGTATAATAACAAAGAATTGTACGAGAAGTATAGCGAAAATGCTTTAAAATTAGCAAAAGAAGTAAATTGGGAAAATGAATTTGGTAAGCTTCTTAAAGCAGAAAAAGAAATGATGGGTGAAAAATAAATGGTTAACGTAATTGGACTTGGATACATAGGACTTCCCACAGCTCTTATGATGGCGTCTCACGGGGTAGAGGTTGTAGGAACTGACTACAATAGAGAGCTTGTTGCAACCTTAAATGCAGGTAAAACAACCTTTAAAGAGGACGGTTTAGACGAGCTTTTTGAAAAAGCCTTGAAAGCGGGTATTAAATTTTCAACGGAGTATCAGGTTACGGATACATATATAGTTTCTGTACCTACTCCCTATGATGACATTTCAAAAAAGATAGATGCAGGCTATGTGAATTCTGCAATAAAGCAGGTTATGAAGGTTTGCCCCAAGGGCGCAACCATAGTTATTGAGTCTACGGTATCTCCGGGAACAATTGATAAATTTGTACGTCCTGTAATTGAGGAAAACGGATTTGTTATAGGCAAGGATATAAATTTAGTACACGCACCCGAAAGAATAATTCCGGGAAATATGGTGTACGAGCTTTTGCACAATAACCGTACAATAGGTGCAGACGATGAAAATGTCGGACAAAAGATAAAAGAGCTGTACTCAAGCTTTTGTCAGGGCGAAATTGTATTAACCGATATAAAAACTGCAGAAATGACAAAGGTTGTTGAAAATACATACAGAGCAGTTAATATTGCTTTTGCCAACGAGCTTGCAAAAATCTGCCGTTCTGACGGTATGGATGTATATGAAATTATTAGGATTTGTAATATGCATCCCCGAGTAAATATTTTAACTCCCGGTCCCGGAGTGGGCGGACATTGTATTTCGGTTGACCCTTGGTTTTTGGTAGGCGATTATCCCTCCTTAACTAAGGTTATAAATGAGTCTATGAATGTAAATGCCTCTATGCCTGAATTTGTTTTGAAACGCATTTACGATATTATGAAGGAAAATGCAATTAAGGATATTTCCCGTGTAGGTCTTTACGGACTTACATACAAAGAAAACGTTGACGATTACAGAGAAGCGCCTACCTTACAGCTTCTTGAAAAATCTTCTGAGCCTATAAAGTCCTATGACCCCTTTATAACAAAGGATATAGTTGAAAATCAGTATCACGATTTTGATAAATTTCTTGAGGATATTGATTTGGTTGTAATTATGGTGGGTCATAATCAGCTTAAAGAGCAGATGTCAAAGCTTGAAGGTAAAATCGTTCTTGACACAAGAAAGGTTTGTACTTTGCCTGAAACATATAGACTGTAAGAGCTGGGGAGAAAAGATGGAAGAGATAAAAGTATCTGTCATTTGTACAGCGTATAATCACGAGAAATATATTGCAAAGGCTCTTGAAAGCTTTTTGATGCAAAAAACAAGCTTTAAATTCGAGGTAATTGTTCACGATGATGCTTCTACGGACAAAACAGCGGACATTATAAAAGAGTATGAACAAAAATATCCTGATATTATTAAGCCGATATATCAAAAAGAAAACCAATACTCTCAGGGCGTTCATATTACTGCTTCTCTTATGATTCCCAAAGCAAAGGGAGAGTTTATAGCTTTTTGTGAGGGTGATGACTATTGGACATCTCCAAACAAGCTTCAATTACAGTATGAATGTATGAATAAATATCCTCAATGCTCTCTTGTTGCAGGAAATGCTGTAAGAGTATCTGAAAACGGAGAATATATATCTATATATTCAAATAAAGGATATAAGGAAGGAATATATACTGCAAAAGATATAATATCCGATTTGAGTATGTTTCCCATGGCATCAATGTTTTTCAGAAAAAGCTATTACAGCGAAAACAGTTTGTTTCTTGAAAATGTTCAAAACTTTGACTACATACATAAAGCTTTGCTTTCTACACAGGGGGATGTTTACTTTTTAGATGAAAAGCTTTCTGCTTACAGGCAGGCGGCAAAAGGCTCCTGGACAGAGAGAATAGCTCAGAATAAAGAAAAATTTGAAACACATATAAAAAAATCCATACAGGCTTTTGAAAAGCTTGATGAATACAGAAATTATAAATATACTGAGCTTATACAGGAAGAAATTATAAGGCGAAAATTTAACGTTAAAGAGCTCAATTGCGATATTAAAGCATTGAAAAAAGAGCCTTACAGAAAAATATATAATAAAAGAAGCTTTAAATGGAAGGTACTTTTATACATAAAGGCTTATTGCCCTGGATTATATTCATTTTTAATTAAACGCAGATAACCATATTATTTTTTTATTTGGGAGATATTATGTCAAATAATAAAAACAGTGTTGTTATAAATTTCATATGGCGTTTTATGGAGCGTTGCGGAGCACAGCTTGTTACCTTTGTTGTTTCTATAGTGCTTGCCCGCTTGCTTGACCCTGAGGTTTACGGTACAGTTGCGCTTGTTACTGTTTTTACCACCATTTTGCAGACCTTTGTTGACAGCGGACTTGGCAACGCTTTGATACAGAAAAAAGATGCAGATGACCTTGATTTTTCGTCAGTATTTTATGTCAATATTGTTTTTTGTACCGTTCTTTACATAGGAATTTGTTTGGCATCTCCTCTCATTGCTTCCTTTTATGAAAGACCTGAGCTTGTACCTGTTATTTGTGTAGTCAGCCTTATGATAGTTATTTCAGGCGTACGAAACGTTCAGCAGGCATATGTTTCAAGGAAGATGATGTTTAAAAAGTTTTTCTTTGCAACCTTGGGCGGTACCGTTGCCGCTGCGGTTGTTGGAATTACTATGGCAGCTTTAGGCTTTGGTGTCTGGGCTTTGGTGGTGCAGATGCTTGTAAATTTTGCGGTAGGAACTCTTGTTTTGTGGGTTACTGTAAAATGGCGTCCAAAGCGTATGTTTTCATTTGAAAGAGTAAAAAGTCTGTTTTCTTTCGGTTGGAAGCTGCTTGTTTCCTCTTTGCTTGAAACAGTGTATAAGGATGTGCGCCAGCTTATTATAGGAAAAATGTATTCCGCTGAGGACTTGGCTTTTTATAATAAAGGAATGCAATTTCCTAATTTAGTTATAACAAATGTAAATATTTCTATTGACAGCGTGCTTTTGCCCGCTATGTCCAATGTTCAGAATGACAGGGCTCAGGTAAGAGCGATGACAAGACGTGCTATGAAAACAAGCACATTTATCCTTTTTCCGCTTATGGTTGGCTTAGGCGTATGCGCAGACTTTTTAATACCCTTGCTCTTAACTGAAAAATGGAGCTTTTGTATCCCTTATCTTCGTATTTTCTGCTTTACATACGCTTTTTATCCCATACACACAGCTAACTTGAATGCCATTAAAGCTATGGGCAGAAGCGACCTGTTTTTAGTACTCGAAATAGTTAAAAAAATAATAGGCGTTGTATTACTTGTAGCGACTATGTGGTTTGGCGTAATGGCTATGGCATACAGCTTACTTGTCAGCACGATTTTAAGCAGTATAGTAAATGCTTTTCCAAATCGTAAGCTTTTGAATTACAGCTATATTGAACAGATTAAGGACCTTTTGCCTACAATGGCAATTTCGGCGGTTATGGGTGTTGCAGTTTACTGTGTCGGCTTTTTGAATTTAGGCGCTGTTATCACTCTTGCTATTCAGGTGCCTCTTGGCGCTGTTATCTATATAGTACTGGCAAAGCTGTTTAAGCTTGAAAGCTTTGAATATGTGCTATCGGTAGTAAAAGGCTTTATTTGCAAAAAATAGGTGGAGGAAATTATGTCACAGATTAACGTTACCCGTTCTTCAATGCCTTCATATGAAGAATATTGTGAGCAAATAAAAGAACTTTGGGACAGTCGTTGGCTTACCAACAACGGCGCAAAGCATCAACAGCTGGAAAGAAAATTGGAAAACTATTTCAATGCTGAAAATGTAACTCTTTTTGTAAATGGGCATCTGGCATTAGAAATTGCTTTGCAGGCTTTAAAGCTTGAGGGTGAGGTCATCACTACTCCATTTACCTTTGCCTCAACTACACAGGCTATAGTGAGAAGCGGTTTAACTCCTGTTTTTTGTGATATAAATGATGTTGATTATACAATAGATGTAAATAAAATAGAAGAGCTTATTACCGATAAAACCTGCGCCATATTGCCTGTACACGTATACGGCAATATGTGCGATACAGAAAAAATTTCTGAAATTGCAAAAAAATATAATTTAAAGGCTATTTATGATGCGGCGCACGCTTTTGGAGTAACTAAAAATAATATAAGCGCCGCCTGCTTTGGAGATATTTCAATGTTCAGCTTTCACGCTACCAAGGTTTTTAACACCATCGAGGGCGGAGCATTGTCATATAAAGATAAAGCTTTAAAGGAAAAGCTTTGTGTTTTAAAGAATTTCGGACAATGTGGCGAAGATGTAACCGAGGTTGCAATAAATGCAAAAATGAACGAATTTGCAGCGGCTATGGGGCTTTGCAACCTGAACTATATTGAAAAAGAAATTGAAAAACGAAAAAGAGTAGCAGAGCATTACAGAAAGCTTTTATCAAATGTTGAAGGAATTAAGCTGTGCCCGCTTCAAGAGGGCGTTAAATCAAATTATTCATATTTTCCCGTAGTGTTTGACGGCTTTAAATATACACGCGACCAGGTAATTGAGAAATTAAAAAAAGAAAATATATTTGCAAGAAAATATTTCTTTCCTTGTACAAATGAATTTTCGGCATATAAAAATATGTTTGAAATAAAAGAAACTCCCGTTGCAAAATATATATCTGAGCGTATTCTTACTTTACCGTTATATGCAGACTTAGAGCTTTCTGACGTTGAGCGTATTTGTGATATTATTCTAAAATAAAGGAGAAGCATTATGAAAGGTATTATTCTGGCAGGTGGAAAGGGAACCCGTCTTTACCCTATGACAAAGGCTGTTTCAAAACAGCTTCTTCCTATTTACGACAAGCCCTTGATATATTATCCTTTATCTGTTTTACTTCTTGCAGGCATCAATGAAATTTTAATTATATCAACTCCTGAGGACACTCCTGTTTATGAGAAGCTATTGGGAACGGGTGAGCAAATCGGAGTTAAGTTTTCCTACAAAGTACAGGAAACTCCCAGAGGCCTTGCAGATGCCTTTATTTTGGGCGAAGAATTTATAGGTAATGACGGAGTTTGTCTTATTTTAGGGGACAATGTTTTCTACGGACAGGACCTTACAAGAATTCTCAGAAGAGCTATTGACAGAGAAAAGGGAGCAACAATTTTCGGTTATCCCGTAAAGGATGCCCGTGCCTTTGGCGTAGTTGAGTTTGACAGCGACAGAAAGGTTATTTCCATAGAGGAAAAGCCCGCTGTTCCCAAATCAAATTATGCTGTTCCCGGTCTTTATTTTTACGATAACCGAGTAGTTGAAATTGCTAAAAACGTTAAGCCGTCTGCCCGTGGAGAAATTGAGATCACTTCTGTAAACAACGCTTATCTTGAAATGGGTGAGCTTAAGGTAGAGCTTTTGGGCAGAGGTATGGCGTGGCTTGATACAGGAACTCCTGAAGGAATGTTAAAGGCTTCTGAATATGTGGAGGCAGTACAGTCAAGACAGGGCTTTTACATATCCTGCATTGAGGAGATAGCTTGGCGCAGAGGCTTTATTTCTTCTCAGCAGCTTATGGCTTTGGGACAGGAGCTTAAAATGACTGAATACGGTCAATATCTTATTTCACTTGCGGAGGAAGATAAATGAAAAGTGTTTTAGTAACGGGCGGCGCCGGCTTTATAGGCTCAAATTTTATTTATCATATGCTTGATAAATACGAGGATTATAAAATAATTTGCGTCGATTGTCTTACATATGCGGGAAATATGTCAACTCTTGCAAAGGCTATGGAGAATAAAAACTTTAAGTTTTATAAAACAAACATATGCGACCGTGAGGGTATATATAAAATATTTGAAGTTGAAAAGCCCGATATAGTTGTCAACTTTGCAGCGGAGAGCCACGTTGACCGTTCCATTGAAAACCCCGAGGTTTTTTTACAGACTAATATTCTGGGCACACAGGTTATGATGGACGCTTGCCGTAAATACGGTATAGAACGTTATCATCAGGTTTCTACCGATGAGGTTTACGGAGATTTACCTCTTGACAGACCCGATTTGTTTTTTACCGAGGAAACTCCTATTCATACAAGCTCCCCCTACAGCAGCTCAAAGGCGGCGGCAGACCTTCTTGTGCAGGCATATTACCGCACATATGATTTACCTGTTACAATAAGCCGTTGCTCCAATAACTACGGACCTTATCATTTTCCCGAAAAGCTTATTCCTCTTATGATTGCAAACTGTCTTAACGATAAGCCTCTTCCCGTATACGGAAAGGGAGAGAATATAAGAGATTGGCTTTATGTAGAGGACCATTGCAGAGCAATAGATTTAATTATTCACAAAGGCAGAGTGGGTGAGGTTTACAACGTAGGTGGCCACAATGAAATGGCAAACATAGACATTGTAAAGCTTATATGCAAGGAATTAGGCAAGCCCGAAACTCTTATTAAATATGTAACTGACCGAAAAGGCCACGATATGAGATACGCCATTGACCCTACAAAAATTCACAGCGAATTGGGTTGGCTTCCCGAAACAAAATTTGCTGTGGGAATAAAAAAGACGATAGAATGGTATCTTAACAACAGAGAATGGTGGGAAACCATAATTTCGGGCGAATATCAGAATTACTACGATAAAATGTATAAAAACAGATAAGGAGACTAGCTATGTCTTTATTTACAAATAAAACCTTATTAATTACAGGCGGAACAGGCTCTTTCGGAAATGTGGTGCTTAACCGTTTTCTGAAAACAGATATAGGCGAAATCCGTATTCTTTCCCGTGACGAGAAAAAGCAGGACGATATGCGCCACGAGTTCCAGGTGAGAGACCCTGAGGCTTCTGAAAAATTAAAGTTTTATATAGGCGATGTGAGAGACCTTCAGTCAGTCAAAAACGCTATGCACGATGTTGACTATGTTTTTCACGCAGCGGCTTTAAAGCAGGTTCCTTCCTGTGAGTTTTTCCCCATTGAAGCGGTTAAAACCAACGTTTTAGGTACTGAAAATGTGCTGACAGCGGCTATTGAAGCGGGAGTAAGTAACGTTATATGTCTTTCTACCGACAAGGCGGCTTACCCTGTAAATGCTATGGGAACCTCAAAGGCTATGATGGAAAAGGTCGTTGTAGCCAAATCCCGTACAGTTTCACCCGAAAAAACAAAAATTTGCTGTACCCGTTACGGCAACGTTATGTGCTCAAGAGGCTCGGTTATTCCTCTTTGGATTGAACAGATAAAAAACAATCAGCCCATAACAATTACAGAGCCCTCAATGACTCGATTTATTATGAGTCTTGACGAGGCTGTTGACCTTGTTCTTTTTGCTTTTGAAAATGGTACAAGCGGAGATATTCTCGTTCAAAAAGCGCCCGCCTGCACAATTCTTACACAGGCACAGGCTGTATGCGAGCTTTTCGGCGGAGATAAGGACAATATTAAAATTATCGGTATCCGCCACGGCGAAAAAATGTATGAAACTCTCCTCACCAACGAAGAGTGCGCCAACGCTGTGGATATGGGCGATTTTTACCGTGTTCCCTCTGACAAGAGAGGTCTTAACTACGATAAATATTTTAATCAGGGAGATATAGAAAGAAACAAGCTTACGGAATTTAATTCCAACAATACAGAGCTTCTTGATGTTGAACAGGTTAAAAAGAAGCTTCTCTCTCTTGAATATATCAGAAATCAGCTTGAAGCTATGGGCATTGAATATTGAGGTGTAAAATGAAAATTCTTGTAACAGGCTCAGCAGGCTTTGTGGGTAAAAATCTTGTGGAGGCTCTGAAGGCAATTAAAGAGGGAAAGGACCGTACACGCCCCCAAATTACCGTTGATGAGATTTTTGAATTTGATATTGATACAGATATTTCACTGTTGGACAGCTACTGTAAAGAGGCTGATTTTATCTTTAATCTTGCAGGAGTAAACCGTCCTCAAAATCAAGAGGAGTTTATGCAGGGTAATTTCGGCTTTGCAAGTACTTTGCTGGAAGCTTTAAAAAAACATAACAACACCTGTCCCGTTATGCTTTCGTCTTCTTTGCAGGCAACCCTTATAGGCAGATATGACGGTGAGTATGGAAGAAGCAAAAAAGCGGGGGAAGAGCTGTTTTTTGAGTACAGCGAAAAATCAGGTGCAAAGGTATTGGTATACCGTTTCCCCAATCTTTTCGGCAAATGGTGCAGACCTAATTACAATTCAGCGGTGGCAACCTTCTGCAACAATATCGCAAATGATTTGCCCATAACGGTAAATGACAGGGAAATAGAGCTTGAACTTCTTTACATTGATGATTTGGTACAAGAGATGCTTGATGCTTTGGAAGGTAAAGAGCATCACTGCGAATTTGACGGTATACAAACTATTTTAAAAGAAGACGGAAAATACTGTGCCGTACCTGTTACACATAAGGTAACCTTAGGAGAAATTGTAGATTTACTTGAATGCTTTAAAGCACAGCCGCAGACTCTTATAATGCCTGAGATTCCCAAAAACAGCTTTGCTAAAAAGCTTTATTCTACATATCTTTCCTATTTGCCCGAGGATAAGGTAGCTTTTCCTTTAAAGATGAATAAAGATGACAGAGGAAGTTTTACAGAGCTTTTAAAAACTGCTGACTGCGGTCAGTTTTCAATAAACATTTCAAAGCCGGGAATTACAAAGGGCCAGCACTGGCATCACAGCAAATGGGAATTTTTTATTGTAGTTTCGGGCAAAGGACTTATTCAGCAGAGAAAAATAGGCACTGATAAGGTGCTTAATTTTGAGGTGAGCGGGGACAAAATAGAGGCAGTTCATATGCTTCCCGGATATACGCATAACATTATAAATCTTTCCGATACAGAAAATCTTGTTACGGTGATGTGGGCAAACGAGCAGTTTGAGCCTGAGCATCCCGATACATTTTTTGAGGTGGTAGAATGAAAATAAGAAGCATATACCGTATGCTGTATAAAAAGATAGTTGGAGCTTTGAAGCCTATAAAATATGCTCAAAAAGTGGGCGTTAATATTAAAGGAAGGCTATATATTTACGGAAGAGTTGAGTGGAGCACAGAGCCGTGGATAATAACTGTCGGGGACAATGTTCACATAACAAACGGAGTTAAATTTATCACTCACGACGGAGGTACTCTTCTTTACAGACATAAGGTGCCCGATTTGGAAATAACAAAGCCTATCACTGTGGGAAATGACGTATATTTCGGGAATGATGTAATTGTTCTTCCGGGGGTAACAATCGGAAACAATGTTATTATAGGTGCAGGCGCAGTTGTAACTAAGGATATTCCCGACAACTCTGTTGCTGTGGGAGTTCCTGCTAAAGTTATTAAAAGTGCCGATGAATATTTTGAAAAGCTTCAGAAAGAGTCCTTGCATTTGGGACATTTAAAAGGCGAGGAAAAGGATTTAGCGTTGAAAAAGCATTTTGGATATACAGGAAATTCAAAAGGAATATTTTTTTAAAAGCGGGTGTTATAATGGAAATAAGAACAGACTATTTAGATGTTAAATTTAAAAATGACGGCAGACTCAAGCTTCTTATAATTGTAGGAACACGCCCCGAAATTATAAGGCTTGCGGCAGTAATTGATAAATGCAGAAAATATTTTGACTGTATTCTTGCCCATACGGGACAAAACTACGACTACAATCTCAACGGAGTATTCTTTAAAGACCTTAAGCTTAAAAATCCCGAAGTGTATATGGACGCAGTGGGCGACGATTTAGGCGCTACGGTAGGTAATATCATCAACTGCTCTTATAAGCTTATGACTCAGATAAAGCCCGATGCTCTTTTGATTTTGGGTGATACTAATTCCTGTCTTTCCGCTATCAGTGCAAAAAGGCTTCATATTCCCATTTTCCATATGGAAGCGGGAAATCGCTGTAAGGACGAATGTCTGCCCGAAGAAACAAACCGCAGAATAGTAGACATTATATCCGATGTAAATCTTGCATATTCAGAGCACGCAAGAAGATATCTTGCAGAGTGCGGCTTGCCTAAAGAAAGAACTTATGTAACAGGCTCACCTATGGCAGAGGTTTTGCACAACAATTTAAAGGATATCGAGGCCTCTGATGTGCTTAAAAGATTAGGGCTTGAAGAGAAAAAATATATTCTCCTTTCTGCGCACAGAGAAGAGAATATTGATACAGAGAAAAACTTTTTATCTCTCTTTACAGCTATAAATAAGCTTGCTGAAAAGTACGATATGCCCATTCTTTATTCCTGTCATCCCAGAAGCAAAAAAAGATTAGAGGAAAGCGGCTTTAAGCTTGACAGCAGAGTTATAAGAAACGAGCCTTTAGGCTTCCACGATTATAACAAGCTTCAGATGAACGCTTTTGCCGTTGTTTCTGACAGCGGAACATTACCCGAAGAGAGCAGCTTCTTTACAAGTATCGGAAAGCCTTTCCCTGCAGTATGTATCCGTACATCTACCGAAAGGCCTGAAGCTCTTGATAAGGCATGCTTTGTGTTGGCAGGCATTGACGAAAAATCCCTCCTTCAAGCCGTTACAACTGCTATTGACTTAAACGAGCAAGGTTACGACGGAATACCTGTGCCCGATTATACAGACGAAAATGTATCTACAAAGGTTGTAAAGATAATTCAGTCCTATACAGGTATAATTGATAAAATGGTGTGGAGAAAATATTGATTTATTTATTATAATAAGATATAATAAGTACATATAAATAAAACGGAAGGATACGCTGAGATGTTTTCTAAAAAAATCTGTTGTTTTGTTATTTTGATATGCTTTGTTTTAATGCTTGTTCCTATAAATGTTTCTGCCGACAGCATTATATATGTAGCGGCAACTCCCCCTGCAACTGCAAGCCAGGGGCAGACGATAGAGGTACAGATAAATATGTCTGGCGCCGAGAAGGATGTTTACGGCTTTGACCTTTCGATTCAGTATAACGGCGAAGCTTTAGAATTTGTAAAAGAAGACAGTCAAGCACGCAGTGAAGCGCTCTTTGGTTTTACTACTACTTGCAAAAATTCAGGGAATGAAGTTCAAATTATATCATATCCTAATGATATAGAGAAGTTTATTCCTAAGAACACGTGGACTATTGGAAAGCTTGTTTTTAAGGTTAAGGATACAGCAGCTCTTGGAAATGTTAGTTTTTCTATTACCAAGATAAATGGTTTTACTGATTACGATTCACCAGAAGATATGGTTGCTGCTCCTGCTGATGCAAAGACAATGCAAATTATTGAAAAGGCATCTAATAATGCAAATCTTTCGGCTTTGAGTGTTAAAAACTATCCTTTGAATGTTGCTTTTTCTACTGATAAAACAACAGGTTATTCAATAACAGTTCCTTTTGATATAAGCTCTGTTGATGTGGAATATACTGTAAGTGATGCAGGTGCAAAAGCAAGTGTAACAGGCAACAAAAATCTTAAGGTCGGAAAAAATAATGTTTATGTAGTTGTAGTGGCGGCTGACAAGGTAACTCAAAAAACATACCGTGTAGTTGTTACAAGACAGCCCGACCCCAACGCTCCTCCTGTAAGCTCTGAGGATAATCAGACTATCAGCAGTGAGGCAGTTTCCTCTGAAGTAATAAGCTCAGATACAACGACACCTGATTTTGAAGACGATATCGGATATAATGACAGCTACGAAGCCCTTGATAAAAAATATAATCAGCTTCAGGAAAAAATAATTGTAATTATAATTGCCTTTTCTATGGTAATTGTTGCTATGGGAGCATATATAATTTATCTGCTTATGCAGAGAAACCGCTGATTTTTAAATTATAATAGACGGATAGTGATAAAAAATGAGTAAAAGACAAAGCGTATATCTGTTGTTTTTAATATTGCTTTGTATGGGCGCTTTGGCTATGCGTGTTGTAGAATATATTTTTGCCATTGACCCTCAGACAGGATATTATGCCATAAACAGCACATCAATTTTAGGCTTCAATATTTTAAGTATTGTTTCAATAATTTTCTTTATTTCCTCAGGCTTTGCCCTGAGAGACCAGATTGTTTCAATAAACAGAAAAAATAACAGTACAGTAATGAATATTGCCTGCGTTTTTCTGCTTATTACAACTGTGGGAAATATATTCCTTGAGGTAAAGGGCATAAAGAACGGGGAAAAAGACATTTTTGCAATATTATATCTTGTCTTTGCCGTTTTAATGTGTGCTTTCCTTTTGGTTGCTATTTTTAACAGCAAAAAGCTTTCTTTTGTAATGTATCTTATTCCCGTTTTGTACTGCACGGTACGTCTTATAGAGTTTTTTGTGAAATATACAGGCGTAGCAAGTATAGCTTCAAAAACCTTTGAAATCCTTTCTCTTTGCGCTTTGATTCTTTTCTTCCTTTATTATTCAAAATCAATGATAAAGAGTAAGGGTAAAAAACGTACTTTTGCTTTTGGAATGTGCGCTGTTTTTGTTATAGTTGTTTCTGCAATCCCTTCTCTTATATTTATGAATAAAGAGGAAGTAGGCGGAAATCTGGCACAGTTTTTTGTTTCTCAGGTGCATTATCTTGCCTTTGCTTTATTTGTAATATCGGTTCTTGTACCAACAAAGCAAACAAGAGAAAAATATGAAGAGCTTTTATCTCAAAAGCAGGAAATTTTAAAGGTCGAAATAGAGGAAGAAGACTATATTGACGACGAATATGTAAGCGATGATGATAAATACGAAGAGTTTGAGGAATCAGAGGAAGAACAAGAGTTTTTAGACGAGGAGTAATTGACTTATGTGGACGAGAAGTTTATTAAAAAACAATGCAAAGGAAATGCTTAAAAAGCATTATTGGGAGGTTTTCCTTGTATGCTTTATACTTAGTATAATAAGCTCGGGAATATCTTCGGTTTCTTCGGGAATGGGCAGTGCAGGCTTTAATTTTAATATTGATTTATCAGCCCCGAATTCCCCCTTTAACAACGATATGCTTCCCTCCGAAGCTGTTTTAGGCTTTTTAACGGTTTTTATTATAGCACTTGCAGTTGCCGGTATACTTTTTGTTATATCTATTGCCTTTAATATTTTTGTTGCTTTTCCTTTTTCGGTGGGTGTAAATAAATATATTTTAAATTCATATAGAGATAAAAATGAATTTAACGATATGATATTTTGCTTTAAGGCAAACAGATATATTCCTACTGTCAAGGCTATGGCGCTGAGATTTTTATATGAGTTTTTATGGTCGCTTCTTTTTATAATTCCCGGTATAGTAAAAGGCTACGCTTATTCAATGGTACCTTACATACTTGCCGACAATCCTCAAATAGGAGCTAAAAGAGCCATTGAACTGAGTCAGCAGATGACAAAGGGCGAAAAAGGGGAAATTTTTATACTTGATTTATCCTTTATCGGCTGGTATCTTTTAGGTACAATAGTTTGTTGCGGCTTAGGTACTGTTTTTGTTGTTCCTTATGCGATGTCAACAAAAGCATATTTGTATATGATACTCAGAGATAAAGCCATAATAAACGGCTACTGTACTTATGAGGAATTAGGATTTTCTGCTCCAACGGTTGATGAAACCACACAAGAAAATATTTAAAAATAAAAAGAAGCTGTAAAAACTTTCGTTTTTGTACAGCTTCTTTTTTTAGAGAATAGTTTTAGGAGATAGGAAAATTTGGCAGATAGCATAAACGTATATTTATTAAAATAATCATCTGAAAGATATTTTTCTATTGTTTATGTGTTCTGCGCTTTTTTACATCTCCTTTTAATTTATGCCGTATATTATTGCTCCCAGTATTCCCGATATAACTACAAGAAGGATGGGGGAAGCGGAGGCTTTGCGGATTTTTTTATAGACAAATGAAAAGGCAATTAAAAGAACGAGAATTACAGCGCCTTTTATATCAAAGGAAAAGCTATCGGCAATAGCTGTAATTCCAAAAACAGTACTTAAAAGCATTGTTATTGAGGTTGCAATAATAAGTCCGATAACACAGGGACGTACACCATTTAAAAAGGCATTGACCCCTGAATATTTTAGTAAATTACTCATTAACAGACAAATAAACAGAATGATAATAAATGAGGGAAGAATAACTCCCAAGGTTGCTACAAACGAGCCCCAAAAACCGCCTTGAGTTGAGCCGATAAAGGTTGCCATATTGACAGCAATAGGACCGGGAGTTGACTCGGAAACAGCAATAAGATTAAGCAGCTCTCCCTCTGTAAGCCAATTGTTTAGAAGAACTTTTTCACGGATAAGAGAAATCATTCCGTAGCCGCCGCCGAAAGAAACTGCGCCGATTTCAAGAAAGGTAAGAAAAAGCTTTATATAAATCATTTTTCGGACTCCTTTCTCTTTTTAGTAAGAAGTCCTATGAGGTAAGCAAAAATTCCTACTGCACCGCTTATAAGAATATAGAAAACTGCAGAAAAAGAAACAGAAAACAGTGAAAATGCAAGCATACATATAATAGTTAAAGAAAAAATTATAATACTTAAGAGTGTTTTTTCAATACCCTTAAACATTTTAAGTCCTGCACGGAAAATGAGAAAAACTACACATACCTGAATTCCCTTAAAGGCATATTGAACGTAGGACAAGGATAAAAACAAATCAAAGAAAAGAGAGATTAAATAAATAATGACAAAGGATGGAATACATATTCCTATAGTTGCACTTAATGAGCCTAAAAAGCCTGCTCTTTTATAGCCGATATAGGTAGCGGAATTTATTGCAATAGGTCCCGGTGTAGATTCTGCAATTGCCACCATATTTAAAAATTCATCTTTTTCAATCCATTTCTTTTTTGATATAAGCTCGTTTTCCAACAGGGCAAGCATAGCATAACCGCCGCCGAAGGTAAAAAGCCCTATTTTAAGCATAGTCAGAAAAAGACTTAAAATGTTTTTTTGCTTATCTTTCATATCATAACTCCAATATTTAATATTACAATCATTATACATCTAAGTATATTATTTGTAAACAAAAACTGCTCTAAAATGTATAGAGCAGTTTATTTTTTAGCCTTCTATAAAGATTTTTTCTCCGCCGCCGCAAAGTGCCATTTGGGTAAATACAATCTTATCGGTGTTTTCTGTTCCCAAAGGAAATCTCATAACGCCGTATTGCAGAATAAGAGGGAAAATATCCTTCTTTGCAGTTAAAACATCAACAGGTATCTTTTCCTTAAGCTCTTTTAAACGGGCAATATTATCCTTTTCGTTCTGACCGCCTTCAACTCCTGTGGAAATGAAAACTCTGCCGTTTTTAAAGCTTGCGCAGCCGTGGCAGGGGCCTTCTGCATCTGAAAGTATTTCAAGAGTGTTTGTTTTGCGGTCCATTCTGATTATATGATTTTGGTCGGGAACACTTCCTGCATCGGTGCCCCAGGTAAGATAATTTTCATCAAAGCAAATTCCGATAGCTCGCCAATCCTGACTGCCTTCGCCTATGGTTTGCCAGCTTTGAGCGTTATCGGTGCTCTTCATAAGCTTACATTCAAAATCCTCGTCACCTGTACCTAACCAAAGACATTTTTCATAAGGGTCATATTTTATAAAATGAATATGACGTACCTCTTTGCCAGACATAGTTAAAATACATTCAAAGCTTTCGCCGTTATCTGTGCTTCTGTATAATTTAGTGTCAATATTACGCTGAGTGTTAAGGGTATATTCTCCAAAGAAAACAGTTCCGTCGGGGGTAACGCATACCCCTTGGTGTCCGGGCTTGTTGCCGGAATAACCGCTGAAGGTATTTTTTATACTGCCGTCAGGAGAAACAATATAAACTTTTCTTTTTGCGCTTACCATTATGTTGCCGTTTTTAAGGGGTAATAAATGATGTATCCCTTCTCGCAAAAGCTGACGGGAAAGACGGTTTATTGATAAAAGATATTTTAAGGTACCGCCTACACGGTATTTATCGGTTACTCTTTTTCCGTTGTAGTCAACAGCAAAGAAGCACATACCTCTGGCAATCCAAAGCTTATCCTCCTGAGTGTACAAAGCTCTGCCTCTGAGTAGTTTTTTAAATTTCATAATTTTACAGCTCCTTTAAAAGATTTTCAAGCTGCTTCTGTAATCGTTGTATGTAAATTTCTCTTGTGAAATTCTCTTTGAAATAGCTTTGGGCTTTTTTACCGCATTGAGAATACTTTTCTTTATTCTCTATATAATCAAGCATAATTGAAGCAAGACCTTCGCTGTCCTCAGCGCCTACACAGGCTCCGCATCCCGATTCCTCTATAACCTCTTTTGCTGCTCCGTTTATAGATGCAAAAATAGGCTTGCCCGCAGTCATATAGGTTTGAAGCTTGCCGGGCATTGTGTTTCCTACAAAGTTGTTTCCTCTTAAGGTTATAAGTAAAGCATCTGCCATTTTATAATATTGAGGCATATCCTTTCGGTTTATCTGACCGTGAAAAATAACCTTGTCCTCAAGATTTTCTGCTTTAACAAGCTCTTTTATTGTATCTTTTGTAGAGCCGTCTCCTACGAGATGAATTTTAAAATTATTTTTATCCTTGAGAAGAGCTGCCGCCTTTATTATAATATCAAGCCTTTGTCCTTTCCCAAAGTTGCCTGCAAACATAAAGTCTGCGATTTCGTTATCTTCAGCTTCAAGATTGAAATTTAGCATACTGTCATCAGCGTGCTGAGGAATGTAAACCATTTTACTTTCATCTATGCCGTTTACCTTGCTTAAATATTCAATAAAGGGCTGAGAGGTTACTGCAATTTTATCGCACTGAGAATAAATTTTCTTTGAATATTTTGAAATAAGCTTATATAAAAAGCCTTTGTCGTTGTGCACGTGTGCCTGTGCAGATTCTGGCCAAATGTCAAGACAGTAGAGAAATAACGGCTTGCGGTGCTTTTTCTTGTAGGCAATAGCAGGCAGAGCCATAAAAACGGGGGAGAGCTGATAACTGAAAACAAGGTCAAATTCTTCTTTTAGTTTTTTTGCCTTGATACAGCCGAAAAAGCAAAAGCTTAAATAGTTTAAAACAAGTCCGATTTTTCCTTTTTTTCGGCCTATTTCATTACAACGGATAACTCTTACTCCGTCAATGATTTCATCACGTTTTTTACCTTTTTTGTATTCGTCAGGTACTGTGCCCGAGGGATAGTTGGGAAGCCCTGTAAGTACAGTTACCTCGTGCCCCTGCTTTACTAAATCGGGGGCAATTTCATTTATTAAAAATTGTTCGGGGAAATAATACTGACAGACAATTAACAGCTTCACTTTTAAACTCCCTTTTTCAGTAATGGATTTAATCTGTCTTTTAAAAGACAGGCAGAGCTTTGGAGAGCCTCAAGCTCAGATGCACTAAGCTCGGCGTCAATTCTCTTTACAATGCCTTGAGAAGAAACCTCGGAAAGCACGCTTAAAGCGACGCCGTTTATACCATATTCTCCTGTAAGAACAGAGGATACAGGAAATACGTCAGGCTTGTCATTTAATATTGAATTTGCTAAATGAGATACACAGGTTGCTATTCCGTAATGAGTTTTATCCTTTGCTGATATTATATGGGCACCCATATTTTTAACACGGGTAAAAATATGTTGCTTTTGTTTTTCGTCCCATTCAATATTTTCTTTTTTACAATATTCGGAAATAGGCATATCTGAAATCTTAAGAGAACTCCACAGGGGCACCTGAGAGTCCCCGTGTTCTCCGATAACATATCCTTTTACAGCATCAATGTTAACTCCGACGTGTTCCGAAACACAGCTTACAAATCTTGAACTGTCAAGAATACAGCCCGTTCCGAAAACCTTGCCGTCGGGAAGTCCTAAGCTTTTATCACATAGGGATACTAAAATATCGACAGGGTTTGAAACAACAAGAATGACACCTGAATTATAGTGCTTTTTTATTTGGGAGAGCACATTTTTCATAATTGAGATATTGTCTGAAATTAAATCCAGACGGCTCTCTCCCACTTTTCGTGTTCTGCCGGTGGTAATTATTATTAAGTCGGAATTTTTAATATCTGAATAATCGCCTGCATAAACACGGCAACAGCCAAAGGATGAAACTCCGTGCGTAATGTCGTATGCTTCACCCTGTGCCTTTTTATAGTTTATATCAATAAGAACTATTTCTTCCGATAGATTTAGCAAAGTCAGTGCATATGCTATTGAAGCGCCGACAAAGCCGGCGCCTATTACAGCAACTTTCTTTTGTTTTTCAAAAGACTTCATATGTTGGCAGTTTCCTTCTCTTCTTGTTCTTTTTTCAGTTCACCTGTTCCGCCTTCCACCACGCCGTCGTGCTTAAGTACAGAAAGAATAGTTCCGAAGAAACACTTACAGTCAAACAAAAAGCTGATTTTCTCGGCATACTCGCCATCAAGCTTTGCTTTGTATTCAATTTCAAGCTCATCACGGCCGTTTATCTGCGCCCAGCCTGTCAGCCCCGGTCTGATATCATTTGCACCGTATTTATCACGCTCTGCAATTAAATCCTCTTGGTTCCAAAGGGCAGGACGAGGACCGATTATCGACATTTTTCCAACAAAAATGCACCAAATCTGAGGAAGCTCGTCCAATGACAGCTTTCTCAGCCACTTGCCCGAAGGGGTAATCCATTGGGCAGGATTATTAAGCATATGGGTAGGCATATTTGCGGGAGTTTCCACATACATAGTTCTGAATTTAGGCATTGAAAAATATGTTTTATGTATTCCCACTCTCTTTTGCTTAAAAAGAACAGGGCCTTTTGAATCTGCCTTTACAATGATAGCTATAACAAGCATAGGAAAAGCAAGAATAATAAGTCCGAAAAAGGAAATAACAATATCTAAAAATCTTTTAAAAAATCTTTTATACATAAGAATCTCCTAATATGTAATATATTTAATGATACCACGATTGAAAATCTTTGTCAAATGATTTGGAACTTTGAAAAGAAAGGTTGACTGAGCTTTAATGTGTTGATATAATTAATGTAATTACATGAAATTGAAGCAGCGGAGGTCTAAAATGAAAAATTTACACATAATTTCCCATACCCATTGGGACAGAGAATGGTATGAAGAATTTCAGGAGTACAGGATAAGACTTGTACGAATGGTAGACGGATTACTCGAAGTATTTGAAAAAAATCCCGAATATCTGTATTTCCATTTTGACGGACAGACAATAGTTCTTGACGACTATTTGGCAATTCGTCCTGAAAACAGAGAAAAGCTGTACGGACTTATACAGCAGGGAAAAATAATCGTAGGCCCCTGGTATGTTATGCCTGACGCCTTTTTGGTGTCGGGTGAGTCCCTTGTGAAAAACCTGCAAAGAGGTATTAAGCAAGCAGAGAAAATCGGAGCAAAGGCGATGAAATGCGGATATGTTGTTGACATATTCGGATTTAATAATCAGATGCCTCAATTATTTAAAGGGTTTGATATTGACAACGCTGTTTTGTTCAGAGGAATATCTGATTATGAAAAAGATGCGTTTGCGTGGAAGGGCGCCGACAATTCGGAAATACTCGTTTTCAAAATATGTGAGGACCGTTCCTATTCCAATTTCTATTTTGCTGCAAGATGGCCTTTTGAAAAGAGAGCTATGGACAAGGACGAGCTTGTACAGAGAGTAAAACAGTTAGTGGAGCTTTCCGAAAAAGCAAATACTAATGACGTTTATTTGATGTTAGACGGTGTGGATCATATAGACGCTTGCGAGGATTTACCCGAAATAATAAAGCTTCTCAATGAAAATACTCAGGATTGTAATTTTGTTCATTCCACTATGAGCAGCTTCATTGAAGATTTCAAAAGCAAGGATGCAAAGCTTGAGAAAATAGAAGGCTCTCTTTACAGTATTGCGCCAAAAGGTCTTAACAGTGTGCTTTTGAAAAACGTGCTGTCATCAATTATCCAAATCAAGCAACAAAACGATTACTGCGAACAGCTTATAACAAGGGTTACACAGCCCTTGAACAGTGTTGTTGAGCTTTGCAAAAAAGATTATGATTTCAAAAAAGACAGTAATGAGGTTAAAAACCGTGAAGCTTTGATTGAGGAAGCTTGGACTTACTTGCTTAAAAATCATCCTCACGACAGTATTTGCGGCTGTTCCATAACCAATGTGCATCTTGACAATCTTTGCCGTTTCAGACAGACTGCTTCAATTTGTAAAACCTTAAATAAAAATATGACAAGTGTGTTTGCCTGCAACGTAAATACAAATGGCTTGAAAGGTAAAGACGGAGCTTTTGTTGTATTTAATTTTGCACAGGCGCAGACAGATGAGGTTGTTATTTTAAACTTAGCTATGCCTATGGCAAATCAGCGCAGCTTTGTATTTTATGACAGCCTGGGAAATGAAATTCCCTACTGTATTTTAGACAGTAAGGTGGAAAATCAGCATATATACAACTATAATGCATTGATTGATTTTGAACCTAAAAATATTATAACAGTTGCAATGCGCCTTTCTCTTTCTCCTATGGGATATACCGTAATATCTTACGACAACAGACTTACAGTAATGCCTCCGAATTACAGCTATGCATATGAGGCGCTTTTCCCTCCGCACAGACAGGGCGGAAGTATGAAAGCGGGACATATGTGCTTTGATACGGGAAAAATAACAGTTAAATTTAACGATAACGGAACCTTTAATGTTACTGTGAATGATACTAAAGAGGTATTTGAAGATCTTCATATTTTTGAAGACAGCGGCGATGACGGTGATGGCTACAACTTTATGGCGCCGTATAAAAACCAACTGATTTATTCATCAAAAGCGCAGGTTAGTCTTGTTGAGGACAACGGACTTGTTTGTGTTGTCAACATAAAGAACTTTATGGATGTACCTGTACATACAGATTATCAGGCAAGAAGCTGTGAAACGGTTGAGCAAATAATAAATACACAGGTTATACTTTCTAAAAATTCATCAAAGATAAAAATAAAGACAGCTCTTGAAAACAAAGCTGTAAATCACAGAATGAGAATATGCTTCCCCAGCTATATAAATTCAAAAACCTTCTATACTAAAACCGCATTTAATATGACACAGTGGGATATTGAAAAAGAAAACTGGGAAACTGCAAAGGAAACAGAAACCTTTGTAAATCCAAACAATGGCGCAGTCTTATTGTTTGACGAAAACAGAAGCATAGCTCTTTACTCAAAGGGCTTGTACGAGGTAGAGGTTACCGAGGACAAATCCCACACCGTAGCATTGACTCTTTTCAGGTCCTTTACAAAAGAGGTTGCAGGTGCAAATGGTTATTTGGGTAAGGCACAGACAGAGCTTAGCTTTGAATACTGTCTTGATTTTGAAAAACGAAGCTTAAACGAAGCTTGCATAGAAGCTGACAGCTTCAAGCTTGATACTATTGCGGTAGCTCAGTCTTTACACGAAGGCGTATTGCCCGCTGAAATGAGCTTTGTAAAAGAAAACGGCGGCGTTTGCTTGTCGAATTTCGACCGTATATCAGATACAGAGTACATTTTGAGAATGTATAATGCGCAGGATGCTGAAAAAGAAACCGATATAGAGCTGTTCTTTAAAGCAGACGAAATATATCTGTGTAATTTGAATAACGAGCCTATTGAAAAGCTTTGCGAAAATACTGATAAAATTCATTTGAATATCGGAGCCAAGAAAATAGTATCGTTAATGCTAAAGAAAAACTAAAAAAAGTCCAAGTATAATTTTGATGTTATACTTGGACTTTTTAATATAATGATTGTAATTTTTGCACAAGGTTGCACTTGGTTTTTTGTGCAAAGAATAAAATATATTAAATTTGCATAAAAACTGTTGACAATTTTGAAAATGTATGGTACTATATAGACACAAAGAGGAGTCAAAAGAATAAAGCAAAAAGAAAGTTGCTAAGAAAGGTGTGTTTCCATTGGATAACGAATTTGAATTTTTTAAACAAATCGAAAGGCGTGTTTCCCTTGGAAATAGAGGAAGGTCAGCAATCAGGCGTTAAGGGATAAAAAGTTTTAGTGTTTCTTGTATTTTAAAAAATAAAAATTAACTTTATTGAAAAATAGTAAGGCACTCAGGTTTATGAAAACCAAATTAAATCCGGTAACGGTTGATATACAATTTAATAGAAAATCAATGGGAGGTCGGTATTAAAAAAATGAAAATACGGCTTCTGAAGAACAAAAAAATTAAACAATAAGGGGTATCCTCCAATGTTCTGATTTGATTTTAAATAAAAATAAGCATCGCTTTATTTCATAGTCATTAATATAAATAAAAAATATATAAAGGAAGTTTTTAAGTTCAAGTAGTTATATAATAAAAAACTTTAAAATTTGCCCAAGTTGTCATAAAGATAACTTGGGCAGTTTTTATGCAGCAATAAGGCTTCGGACAACCGTCGGTAATTTTAATTGTGTTGACGAGGGATACAAAGCATATTACTAATTCCTTGTGTCCTCACTGTCGATATGGTATGATTGAGGCACAATAGGGACAAAAATTACTTGCTTAAAAAACTGTCTATACAGAATTTGTACAGACAGTTTTTTGTTGTTGAGTAGAGTTTAAGTTTAATTATAGATAAAACAAATTACAAAACAGATAAAGTTTTATTGTTGAGATGATATATGCATTATGGTATAATAAATGTAGTTTAAGGCGGTGGAAACATGGAACATATTACGGTTGGCAGAAAGTATAATGAGGAAAAAATTGCTTTTGTTGAGTGTGTAAGGGACGGCTCACTTGACAACATCAATATTAAGGATAAGTGTTTTTTACTGATTATACTTACCAAAGGAAAATTGGATTTTATGGTTGGTGGGGAGAAAATTATCGCTACCGCACCGTCTTTCTTGTGCTTTGACGAGTCGGAAAATCCCGTGCTTGTTTCAAAGGTAAAAGCACACTACACTTGTGTATACTTCCACCCTAAATTCTTGAATATCAATATGACCTTTGAACTTTTACGTTCTAAAAATTATGGTGATATTGCCACCACCCACGATATGTTTATGTTAAAGCCATTTATTGATAAAGCGTATGTTATACCCATTGCAAAAACACAGGTAGAAAAGATAGAACAATCTGCCGATTATATGATGGAAGAATTAGAGCAACAACGAGATTGGTATTGGTCTTGCCGAGGCCGTTCCTATTTTATGGAGATTATTATTGCTTTAGAGCGTATGTATGGTCTTATCGGGTATGGACTGACACACCAAAAGTCAGACAATACACCAATCATAAGAAATCCGAGACTTCGTGATGCAGTGCTTTATATTGAGGGACATTACGCCAATAGTATAACCTTGTCCGATATATCAGCAAACGCCGGAATAAACCACACTACCCTTACTGCGCTTATAAAAGAAGAGCTTGGTTGTACGGCAATCAAATATTTAATGCAGTACCGAATTACTATTGCAAAAAAGCAACTTGCTTTTACTGATGTGCCTATCAAAGATATTTCAAATATGGTTGGGTTCAAAACGGTACAACACTTCAACCGAATTTTTAAGGAAATAACAGGTACAACCCCTGCCGAGTTTCGTAAAAATGCCGTACAGAAACGAAAGGATAGTATTAAATAAGGAGAATTTTGTATGTCATATTTTGAAAACAAATGCCCAAACTGCGGCGCAACAGTTATTAACGGTGACACATACTGCCGCACCTGTAGCACACCGCTTGATTACAAGCCCACCCATCAAGAAGCATTACTTTATGACATAAAGAAATCTGACTTGCATTTGTTTATAGATAAAAATTCATCACGCTATGTTGATATTTTTGCTAAAAACGAGGGTAAAAAAATATTTTTTCATATGAATTGGTCAGCAATGTTTTTTAACGTTTATTGGATGTTCTACCGCAAAATGTATAAATATGCTGTTATATTTTTAATTATTAGTATGCTATACTCTATCGGTGTAACAGCAATATCCGCTACAGCAATAAAGCCCGCTATGCTTGAAGCTGAAAAAATTATTGCGCCTTACGCACAATATTTAAACAATACTAATGATTATAATATGGCATTTACCGATGGTAGTGTTGATATGACCGAGGCGCTTAACGCTGCAACCAAATACGACCGTAAAATTGATGCCATAATCGGCAAAATGACATTTTGGGTGATTATAGCCTCGATTGTATTTAGCACTCTTTTCGGTTTGCTTGCCGACTGCATTTACAGAAGCCATGTACTGCATAATATCAACCGTACCCGTGGTGGAACATCTGGCTGGTCATTAGCTGGAGGCGTTGCAGTATATTTGATTGTAAGTAAAATTATTGAAAGTCCGTTAATTACATATGTTGTTAGTAAAATTTTGCAATAAAATCATAGCGATAAAGGATGCGATTAAGTGAAAAAAATAATTTCTATATTCTTGATTTTGGGTCTACTAATATGTATTTGCGGATGTGACAGTAGTCGCCAAAATAATAATTTTAAAAAAATAGAATATAAAAATGATGATTTTTTAAAAAAAACAATAGTTTTTACTATACCTGATTCATGGGTTTATACAGAAATTTGGGACGGGCGTAACCTAATAGAATTTCGTGATGAATTAGGCCAACAAATTGGAAATGTAGTATTAAATATAAACTATTTGGGTGAGGACGATATTTTTTCTGTTAAAGAAAAAATTGTTCCTATAGATGATGCAAAATATACGAAAATATCTGAAAACTGTTTTATAACCACCGATAAAGGCAGAGGTAATATTATTACCTATAAAGTTAATGATGTAGTCATTGATATGTTTTTTGATATATCCGTGGAAAAATGGGTTATTGAAGAAATAGCCAAAAACATTATTCTTAAAGATTTTGAAATTAAAGAAGAGAATGAAGAAACTGTATCCTCTACATCGTCTTCCTCAACTCCATCCACCAATATTATAATAAACCAAAGACCTAATATTGATTTTATCGAAGAACCGGGTTTGGTAAATAATGCGATATCGGTAGAAAAAATTTACGATGTTTACAATGCGGTTGGATGTAATATGCATCTTATGGGAAGACCAAATATAGGCAAGGAAATTTATTTTGAAAATAATTATAATTCATCGACATTACAGCTTTATGGTGATGACGGATATGTGTATATGCTAATCGATAATTTCAGAAACAAAAAATTTGAATTAGCAAAATTGACTGAACCGGGAAGGTCTGCAAATATTCAAAACAGGGATGTAATATTAAGCAAATCTCTTCCGACCGACTGCAACCTTTTAACAGAGTACAATAATTATATGTATACTTTTGCCAGTCAAAAAAGCTTTATCAACTTTGAGCAGGCAGACAAAATAATAATGTTCCCATTTTTGTGTCAATTTTTGAATGAAGATAGCCTTATGCCAGAGGGGATTTCAGTTTCAGAGGATGGGATGATAATATCAACAAAATTATATATCCCCGAAGCAATGGCGTTTTTATACATAACCGAGGATTTTAAACATATGCAAGCAAAATACCATGTTGCAGCAGTAAACGGAGATACGTCACACTTACCGCAAAGTTTAAATAAATATAATACCGTTAAAGAATTAGATCCTTTTACTTTTAGTCCTACAGACAGATTTAGATATAAAGAGTTTGGGGTGATTTTTCCGTGAAAAAATTCATAACACTAACCATCATACTATGTATTGTAATAAACTTATGTGGTTGTAAAGAAACCGTAGTTAAAGAATATAATCAAAATAGCGAAAACGAAAATTATGAGTTAAAGTTTTCAAGCAGTATGGCTGTGGGATTCAATTGCTCAAAAACAGTGGATTTGGTATCTACAGCAGAAACCTGTAAAACAACTGATATTTTCGATATTGAAGAAATAGAAATTTTGGGTGAACATTATACGCCAACCGGAGTTGGTACTGCAGGCGGTGAGTTTTTTGCAGTTGTGCAGGAAGATGAAAGAGATACGCTTTATAACATTTCAGGACATAGCCCTATTGAAATTTACAAAGCGGATGTAATAACTCCTATTTTCGAGAAAGACGGTTGTTTTATATTTGCAGTTAACGAAGCTGACGGTTACGGATATAATATTATGTCATATAATCCTAAAGAAAAATCCGTAAAAAGATTATTTGAACTTTATGAAGATAATTTACCATATTTTACAGAAGCAGGAGATTATATTACGGTAAGAGAACGACCCTCAAGTGAATTTGGGCAGCCATACGATTATAATGAAAAGTTAAAAGTTACACATTATCATTTTAACTCAAAAAGTGATGGAATTATAAATTCAATAGGTTCGGCTACAATGATGCATAGTGGTATTTATACTAAAAACATTAAGAACAATTATTCTATGAGTTTTGATTACATAACATCACAAATCCTTGTGTGGACTATTGATACAAACGAGTTTGTTAGCGAAATATATCTTGACGTGTGGAATAAAAACGACTATCTGAAACTAAAGTTTTTTGGTAGCAGACTTTTGATGCGCGATGGTAACGGTTTGAAAATGCATGATTTTGAAGATAATACAGACCATATGATATGCCTACTTAAATGGGAAGGTAAAAACGATAATGAGATTAATAGATTCGGTATTATTTGCGAAATGATTGGTGATGTGTTAATTTTTTCAGACACTGAAAACCTGTTGGCTTATGATTTAAAAAATGAAAGAGTAGCAACGATTTGTCCTCTTGAAGATGTTACATATACGGCTTCAGATAATAAATCAACTTTTGTCTATTGTTCATCACAGGTGACACCAGAAGGGTTTGAATCAATTTTAAGATTTAAATTGAAATAAATGCAATTCTTACTAAATGATACAGTTACTGCAGGAATAGTCGTCATACTTTCGGCGGTTTTACTGCTTAAAAACAAAGTTTTCAACTACATTTTCTTTGGTATGATTTTTGTTATATCATCGAAAATAGAGTTATCTCGTAATTTCGGGATAACTCTATTTTCATTTATAACTTGAAAATCTCAATCAAAAGCAAATTTGATTTACATTTTCGGAAAAGATACTTTTACAAAAGGCAGCAAAGAGGATTTTATTTTGTTTTTAAAAAGCAAGGGAATAAAAATCAAATAAAATCGGCTTGTACTCATTTTTCGAATAACTGAAACGGAAAAATCCTGTTTTTTTAACAGTCTGAGAGCTCTCGATTTTAAATCGGGAGCTTTTGTTTTGTTTGAAATCGGATTGCAGAAAAATTGAAAAAGCTACATTATTATATATAATATATAAATAAGGGCTTTTAAAGAGATGAAAAAAGAATAATTTTTGGTATTAAAAATTTTTTTATTTTTTTGAAAAAAATGCTTGCAATTTGATTTTATTTATGATAGAATAAGCAAGCGAGACTTTTAGTAGGGGAATTCTGCGCTTTTTTGCGTATGATGAGCCTACTGTGCGATGAAGCGGGAGGTGGCTGCATTTGTTGCAGGGAATTTCCGCTGAGTATGTCCGATTTTAAACCGGGCGACAAATACCGAATGCTCTTATGTCCCTTTGCGGATGCCCGCAAAGAAAAAGTATTCACCTGAATAAGCCGGATGAAATTATTGAGTATAATTTCCGGTTTTATAATGGGAGAGGGTGAAACACACGGAAGAGTGTTAGGATTTGTTAGCCGCCAAACCAAAAGAAAATTTTAAGGAGGCGAGCAAAATGGCAGTAAAAGAAAAAATGAGAATCAGACTTAAGGGCTACGACCATACTCTTGTTGATATCGCAGCAGAGAAGATTGTAGAAACAGCTAAGCGTTCAGGCTCTAAGGTATCCGGCCCCATTCCGCTACCCACAGAGAAGGAAATCGTTACTATTCTTCGTGCAGTTCATAAGTATAAGGACAGCAGAGAGCAGTTCGAAATGAGAACACACAAGCGTTTAATTGACATCTTCAAGCCGTCGGCTAAAACAAAAGAAGCTCTTATGAGTCTTGAGCTTCCCGCAGGCGTTGAATTCGAAGTTAAATTAGATTAGTCTTCGTAGATGCCCGCTGGTCAAGTTGGGGAAAGCCCAACCAATAACCAATTAGGAGGAAAAAAATTATGCTAAAAGGAATTATCGGCAAAAAAATCGGCATGACACAGATCTTTACCGAAAACGGCGACCTTGTTCCCGTTACTGTAATTGAGGCTGGTCCTTGCCCCGTTGTTTCCAAGAAAACCTTTGAGAAGGACGGCTACTGCGCTGTTCAGATAGGTTTCTCCGACACAACAGAAAAAAGAATTGCTAAGCCTGTGAAGGGCCAGTTTGACAAGGCTTCCGTGGCTTACAAAAAGTATCTTCGTGAATTCAGAACAGAAAACTGTGACGATGTAAACATCGGCGACATCATCAAGATTGACATCTTTGAAGAAGGCCAGAAGGTTGACGTTACAGGAACATCAAAGGGTAAAGGCTTCGCAGGCACTATCAAAAGATGGGGCACACACAGAGGTCCTATGGCTCACGGTTCCGGATATCACAGAGGTCAGGGCTCAATGGGTTCCTGCTCAACACCTTCAAGAGTTATGAAGGGTAAGGTTATGCCGGGACACATGGGAAGTGAAAGAATAACTGTTCAAAATCTTTCCGTGGTAAAAATTGATGCTGAAAAAAATCTTATTGCGGTTAAGGGTGCTATTCCCGGTCCTAAGGGCTCGGTTGTACTTTTAAAGAGCGCAGTAAAGAGTAAGTAGTGCTACGAAAGGAGGAAATGTTATGCCAAACGTAAAAGTTTATGATATGGCCGGTAAAGAGGTCGGCGAGATTACTCTTGCAGATTCCGTTTTCGGCGCAAATATAAATAAAACTGTTATGCATATGGCTGTTGTAAACTATCTTGCAAATCAGAGACAGGGTACACAGTCAACTCTGACAAGATCAGAGGTTTCCGGCGGCGGTATTAAGCCCTGGAGACAAAAGGGAACAGGCAGAGCCCGTCAGGGTTCAACACGTGCTCCCCAGTGGACACACGGCGGTATTGCTCTTGGTCCTAAGCCCAGAGATTACAGCTATTCCCTTACAAAGAAAACAAAGAGAGTGGCTCTTAAGTCTGCTCTGTCCTCCAAGGTTGCCGAGGAGAGCATCATTGTTGTTGACAGCATTTCTCTTGATGCTATCAAAACAAAGAGCATTGTTAATATGCTTTCTGCTCTTAAGGTTTCCGGAAAGGCTATGATTGTTACCGCAGAGGCAGATAAAAATGTTATTAAGAGTGCGGCAAACATTCAAGGAATTAAAACAGCAGCTGTTAATACTATCAATACCTATGATTTATTGAAGTACAACACCTTGGTTATTTCTAAGGACGCAGTTGCAAAAATTGAGGAGGTGTACGCATAATGAGCAGCTTTGCACAGGATATTATTATCAGACCTATCATTACTGAAAAAAGTATGGACGGTATTGCAAACAAGAGATACACCTTTGAGGTAGCTAAAACAGCTAATAAGGTTGAAATCAGAAAAGCTGTTGAGGAGCTTTTCTCCGTTGAGGTTGAGAAAGTAAACACAATCAACGTCAGAGGAAAGAACAAGAGAATGGGCGTACATGCCGGAAGAACACGCTCATGGAAGAAAGCGATAGTTACATTGAAAGAAAAGTCCAAGACTATCGAATTCTTCGACAGTATGATGTAAGGAGTGAAACTTAGTGGGAATTAAAACCTATAACCCTGTTACGCCGGGTACAAGACAAAAGACAACTCTTACTTTTGAAGAGCTTACCAAGAATAAGGCACCCGAAAAATCCCTTCTGACTAAGCTCAAAAAGAAATCCGGCAGAAACAGCTACGGAAGAATTACCGTTCGTCATCACGGCGGCGGAAACAAAAAGAAATACAGAATTATTGACTTTAAGAGAAATAAAGTTGATATGCCTGCAACGGTTGCATCTATTGAATACGATCCTAACCGTACAGCATTTATCGCACTTATAGTTTATGAGGACGGCACAAAGAGCTACATCATAGCTCCTCACGGACTCAAAGAGGGCGACACTGTTATAAGCAGTGAGAATGCAGATATTAAGCCCGGAAACTGCTTACCTATATCAAACATTCCCGAAGGTACTGTTATCCACAATATTGAGCTTTATCCCGGAAAGGGCGCACAGCTTGTACGTTCCGCCGGTAACTCCGCTCAGCTTATGGGTAAAGAAAACGGATATGCAATGGTAAGACTTCCCTCAGGCGAAATGAGACTTATAAGACTTAATTGTAAAGCTACCATTGGTCAGGTTTCAAATCTTGATCAGTCAAAGGTTAACATCGGTAAGGCGGGCAGAACTCGTCATATGGGTATCCGTCCTACAGTTCGTGGTTCAGTTATGAACCCCTGCGATCACCCTCACGGTGGTGGTGAAGGTAAATCTCCTATCGGACGTAGCGGTCCTGTTACTCCTTGGGGTAAGCCTGCTTTAGGATATAAGACAAGAGCAAAGAAAAACAAGTCTGACAAGTTTATCGTAAAGAGAAGAAACGGCAAGTAATATTCTCATAAAGAAAGGATGAATTACACATGGGCAGAAGCGTTAAAAAGGGACCTTTTGTTGACCCGAAGCTTTTGGTTAGAATACAGCAAATGAACGCTGCCGGTGAAAAAAGAGTTCTCAAAACCTGGTCGAGAGCTTCAACAATCTTCCCGGATTTTGTGGGACATACACTTGCAGTTCATGACGGCAGAAAACATGTTCCGGTATATGTTACTGAGGATATGGTTGGTCATAAATTGGGCGAGTTTGCACCTACAAGACTTTTTAAGGGACACTCCGGCTCAAAAACAACAAACACAAAGTAAGGAGGCAGTAAAATGGAAGCAAAAGCTTATTTGCGTTATGTACGTATTTCTCCCCGTAAGGTAAGTATAGTTCTTGACCTTATCAGAGGAAAGGATACAGTTACAGCAATGGCAATTTTAAAGAATACTCCGAAGGCTGCTTCCGAGTATCTTGTTAAGCTGTTAAAATCAGCAATTGCAAATGCAGAAAACAATCACTCTATGGATACCTCAAAATTATATGTGGCTGAATGTTTCGTATGCCCCGGTCCTACATTGAAGAGGATTATGCCCAGAGCACAGGGCAGAGCATTCAGAATTCTCAAGAGAACATCACATATTACGATGGTACTTAAAGAGAAGGATTAAGGAAAAGGAGGTAACATTATGGGACAGAAGGTTAATCCGCACGGCTTAAGAGTCGGCGTTATCAAGGATTGGGACTCCCGTTGGTTCGTTAAGGACAACTGCTTCGGAGACTATATCGTTGAAGATAAAAAAATCAGAGATTTCATAAAGAAAGCACTGTACAAAGCAGGCGTTTCCAAGATTGAAATTGAAAGACCCTCCTCCAAAATCCGTATAACCGTTCACGTTGCACGTTTAGGTATGGCAATCGGAAGAAACGGTGCAGAAAAGGATAAGCTGAGAGGACAGGTTGAAGCTCTTATCGGCAAGAAAATACTTCTCAACTTTGCAGAGGTAAAATCAGCTGATACAAATGCACAGCTTGTTTCCGAGAACATTGCAGAACAGCTTGAAAGACGTGTTTCTTTCAGAAGAGCTATGAAGCAGTCAATCGGCAGAGCTATGAAATTCGGTTCCAAGGGTATCAAAGTCAGCGTAAGCGGACGTTTGGGCGGTGCCGAAATCGCAAGAACAGAGCAATATCATGAAGGAACTATTCCCCTACAGACATTAAGAGCAGACATTGACTACGGTTTTGCAGAGGCAAATACAACCTACGGTAAAATCGGTGTTAAGGTTTGGATATACAAGGGTGAAGTTCTTAACAATGTTAAGAAGGTTCCTGTAGCAAAGGAAGGAGGAAAACCCAATGTTAATGCCAAAAAGAGTTAAGTACAGAAGAGTACAGCGTGGAAGAATGAAGGGCGTTGCAACCAGAGGTAATACCGTAACATACGGTGAGTACGGTTTGCAGGCATTGGAGTCCTCTTGGATTACCAGCAATCAAATAGAAGCAGCCCGTATTGCTATGACCCGTTATATCAAAAGAGGCGGTCAGGTTTGGATAAAGATTTTCCCTGACAAGCCTGTAACTCAGAAGCCTGCTGAAACTCGAATGGGTTCAGGTAAAGGTTCACCTGAATATTGGGTAGCAGTAGTTAAGCCCGGCAGAGTAATGTTTGAAATCGCCGGCGTAAGCGAAGAGGTTGCACGTGAAGCAATGCGTCTTGCAGCACATAAGCTTCCTATTAAATGTAAATTTGTTAAAAAAGAGGAAAAATGTGGAGGTGAGGATTAATGAAGGCTAACGAATTAAGAGAAATGTCTCTTGCAGAGCTTAACGATAAGCTTAAGGACTTAAAACAAAACCTTTTTATCCTCAGATTTCAGCATGCTACAAATCAGCTTGACAATCCTTTGAAGCTTGCAGCTATTAAGAAGGATATTGCAAGAGTCAAGACAATTCTTCGTGAAAAGGAGTTAAAGGAGAATGCGTAAGCGTTCTGCTTTAATGGAAAGGATGGTTTGTGATGAGTGAAAGAGCATTAAGAAAAGAAAGAATCGGTGTTGTAACCTCCAATAAAATGGACAAGACAATCGTTGTAACCATAAAAGGCAACGTTACACATCCTCTTTACAAGAAGGTTTTGAAAAGAACCGATAAAATAAAGGCGCACGATGAGAATAACGAGTGTTCAATAGGAGATAAGGTTCGTATTATGGAAACACGTCCTATTTCCAAGGATAAGCACTGGCGTCTTGTTGAAATTATAGAAAAAGCAAAATAATGTATTTTAAAACCCTCTCAAAAGAGGGAAAGGAGGATTTACCGTGGTACAACAGCAATCATATCTTAAGGTTGCGGACAATACCGGCGCAAAAGAGATAATGTGTATCAGAGTTCTCGGTGGTTCCGGCAAGAAGTTCGCAGGCATAGGAGATGTTATTATCGCCTCCGTTAAGAAAGCAACTCCCGGCGGCGTTGTTAAAAAAGGTGAAGTGGTTAAGGCAGTCGTAGTACGTACCGTAAAAGGTGTTAAGCGTCCCGACGGTTCTCATATCCGCTTTGATGAAAATGCGGCAGTTATTATCAGAGATGATAAGAATCCTAAAGGAACCCGTATTTTTGGACCGATAGCAAGAGAGCTTCGTGATAAAGAATATACCAAGATATTATCACTTGCTCCCGAAGTATTATAGTGGAGGTGTTGCGAAATGATAAAGAAATTACATGTTAAAAAGGGCGACACTGTTATAGTTATTTCAGGAAAAAGCAAAGGCAAGAAGGGCAAAGTTCTTGAAGTATCCCCTAAGGAAGGCAAAGTTATCGTTGAAGGCTGCAATATGGTTACAAAGCACGTTAAGCCCCGCCGTCAAGGTGAAGCGGGCGGTATCTTAAAGGCTGAGGGCCCCTTGTACGCTTCAAAGGTTATGCTTGTTTGCCCTAAGTGCGGCAAACCTACAAGAGTAGGCCGTACAATTCTGTCCGACGGCACAAAGGTAAGAGTTTGCAAAAACTCCGACTGCCGTGAGACGATATAGTAAAGGAGGCAGATTGCATTGGCAAGATTGAAAGATTTTTATAAAAACGAAGTTGCTCCCGCACTTATGAAAAAGTTTTCATATAAGAGCCCGATGCAGATTCCGAAGCTTGATAAGGTCGTTATAAACGTAGGCTGCGGAGAAGCTAAAGATAACTCCAAAGCAATTGACAGCATTATAAACGACTTGGGAATTATCACCGGTCAGAAGGCAGTTCCCACAAAGGCTCGTAAATCTGTTGCTAATTTTAAGCTTCGTGAGGGTATGAACATTGGTGCAAAGGTTACATTAAGAGGCGACAAAATGTATGAGTTTGTTGACAGACTCTTCAGTGTAGCTCTTCCCCGTGTACGTGACTTCCGTGGCATAAAGCCCGACGCTTTCGACGGCAGAGGAAATTATGCAATGGGAATTAAGGAACAGCTTATCTTCCCGGAAATCGAGTTCGACAAGATTGACAAAATCCGTGGTATGGACATTGTATTTGCAACAACAGCAAATACCGATGAAGAGGCAAGAGAGCTGCTCACGCTATTGGGCGCTCCGTTCGCTAAGTAAAGGAGGCAGTAAGATGGCTAAAAAATCAATGATTTTAAAACAGCAGAGAGAGCCGAAATTCTCTACTCGTGCTTACAACAGGTGCAAAATCTGCGGAAGGCCCCATGCTTACCTCAGAAAGTACGGTATTTGCCGTATTTGTTTCCGTGAGTTAGCATATAAGGGACACATTCCGGGAGTAAGAAAAGCCAGTTGGTAATATTTGAAGGAGGAATGGCGCTATGTATATCACCGATCCGATAGCTGATATGCTGACAAGAATCAGAAATGCAAATTCAGCTAAGCACGAAACGGTTGACATTCCCGCATCAAACATGAAAAAAGCAATCGCTGAAATTCTTGTTAATGAGGGATATATTAAAAACTATCAGATAATTGACGATAGCAAGCAGGGTATTATCCGTGTTACCTTAAAGTACACTCCTGAAAAGGAAAAGGTTATTAAGGGACTTAAGAGAATATCAAAACCCGGCTTAAGAGTATACGCAAATTGCGAGGATATGCCTAAGGTTATGAAGGGACTTGGTATTGCCATAGTTTCAACTTCTAAGGGCGTAATGACAGACAGAGCTGCACGTAAAGAAAACGTTGGCGGCGAAGTTCTCGCATTTGTTTGGTAATGGAGGTAAGTTTAAATGTCACGTATAGGTAGAATGCCCATAAACGTTCCTTCCGATGTAACAGTGACCTTAAACGGTTCTCACATTACCGTAAAAGGTGCAAAGGGTACATTGGAAAGAGATATCCACCCTGATATGATCGTTAAATTCGAGAATAATGTACTGACAGTTGAAAGACCTACTGAAAACAAAGAGCACAGAAGCTTACATGGTCTTACTCGTACACTTATTGCTAATATGATTGAAGGCGTTAAGAACGGCTATTCAAAAACATTAGAAATAAACGGTGTTGGTTACAGAATTCAGAAGCAGGGCAAGGATGTTGTAATGAACTTAGGATTTTCACATCAGGTAGTAATTTCCGAAATCCCCGGTATTACTCTTGACGTTCCTAACCCCAACCTGTTAGTTATATCAGGCCCCGACAAGCAGATAGTTGGTCAGTATGCAGCGAATGTTCGTGAAAAGAGACCCCCTGAGCCTTACAAGGGCAAGGGTATCAAATACACAACCGAAACTATCAGACGTAAAGAGGGTAAAGCAGGTAAGGGTGCTAAGAAATAAAACCCTTGTTGCATAAAGCTTAACAGAAAGGAATGAATTGTATTGGTTAGCAGACAGGATTCCAATAAAGCAAGACTCAAAAGACATAAGAGAGTACGTGCAAAGATATCCGGAACAGCTGAGTGTCCCCGTCTTTGTGTATTCCGTTCCTTGAAAAATATATACGCTCAGATTATTGACGACGTAGCAGGCGTAACATTGGCTGCAGCATCCTCTAAGGATAAAGATTTCAATGCATACGGCGGCAACGGCGAAGCTGCTAAAAAGGTTGGTTTGGCAATCGCAGCAGCAGCAAAAGAAAAGGGCATCACAGATGTTGTTTTCGACAGAGGCGGCTATGTATATCACGGCAGAGTTAAAGAGCTTGCAGAGGGCGCTCGTGAAGGCGGACTCAATTTCTAATACCGGCTTTGATTTTTGTCGGTCTATTTAACTTTAATACAAGCCTGTAAATACAGGTTAGTATCTATGAAGGAGGAAAAACCATGGCTTCAATAATTGATGCCGGCACATTGGATTTAAAAGAGAGAGTCGTAGCCCTCAACCGTGTAAGTAAGACTGTAAAGGGCGGACGTATCTTTAAGTTTTCAGCGCTTATCGTTGTTGGCGACGGTAACGGTATAGTCGGCGTAGGACTTGGTAAGGCTTCTGAAGTTCCGGATGCTATCCGTAAGGGTATCGAGGATGCTAAGAAAAATCTTATCAAGGTTTCTATGAGAGGAACAACAATTCCTCACGAAACAATCGGAATATTCGGTTCATCACATGTTGTATTAAAGCCTGCAGCACCCGGTACCGGAGTTATCGCCGGCGGCGCTGTTCGTGCGGTTGTAGAGCTTGCAGGAATTAAAGACATCAGAACCAAGGCATTGTATTCAAGAAATTCAAGAAATGTTGTTAACGCGACAATCAACGGCTTGAAGAGCGTTAGAGACGCAAAGCAGGTAGCTGCTATTCGCGGTAAGTCGGTTAGCGAGATTTTAGGTTAAGGAGGACAGACAATGGCAAAGGTTAAGATTACTTTAACAAAAAGCCTTATAGGCAGAAAAGACGACCAGATTGCTACTGCGCTTTCCTTAGGTCTTAAAAAGATTAGAGATTTCACAATTCAGCCTGACAATGCTCAGACTCAAGGCAAGATTACAAAAATCTCACACCTTATCGCAGTTGAAGAAGTAAAATAGGAGGTGTCACAATGAAGCTTAATGAATTATCACCCGCTGCTGGCTCCACCTCTGTTGCAAAGAGAAAAGGTAGAGGCGCAGGCACCGGAAACGGAAAAACAGCCGGCAGAGGACATAAGGGTCAAAAAGCACGTTCAGGCGGCGGAGTAAGACCCGGCTTTGAAGGCGGACAAATGCCTTTGGCAAGACGTTTGCCCAAAAGAGGATTTAATAATCACTTCAAGAAGACCTATGCTGTAATTAACGTATCCGACCTTAACAAAATGAGAGGCGGTTCTATCATTACTGTTGAGAAGCTTATAGAAGCTGGAATTATCAACAAAGCATTTGATGGCCTTAAAGTTTTGGGAAGAGGAGAAGTTACCAAAAAGTTTACCGTTCACGCTGTTAAGATTTCTGACTCCGCTAAGGAGAAGATTGAAGCAGCAGGCGGGAAGGTTGAGGTGTTATAAGTGTTTCAAGCAGCAGTTAATGCATGGAAAATAGCAGATTTGCGCAAGAAAATACTTTTTACCCTTTTAATTATCGTTATTTACAGATTAGGTTCTGCAATTCCCGTACCTTTCATCGAAGCAGATGCAATGAAATTGATATTTGCTGTAGATTCCGGCTCTCTCGGAAGCGGAAACAGTATGTTCAGCTTCCTTAACATTATGGCGGGCGGTTCGTTGGAAAAAGCAACAATCTTTGCTTTAGCGATTTCTCCGTATATTACGGCATCAATCGTAATCCAACTGTTGACAGTTGCCATTCCTGCACTCGAAAGAATGCAGAAAGAGGGAGAAGAAGGAAGAAAGAAATTAGCACAGATTACCCGTTATACAACTGTAGTTCTTGCTCTTATTGAGGGCTATGGTTACTATTCGGTTCTTCTTCACAGTGCTAAAGATTTAGGTACAACCGTTATTGCAAATCCCCACTGGTTTAAAACCCTTATCATTGTTCTTACCTTTACCGCAGGTTCTTCAATAGTTATGTGGTTGGGCGAAAAAATTAATGAAAACGGTATCGGAAACGGTATCTCTATAATCCTTTTCTTCTCAATCGTATCAAGAGGACCCAGCGTAATTGCGTATATGTACTCCTACGGCGTAGAGCTCGGTCAGTACTGGGTTATCCCGTTGGTATTAGTTGTGTTCCTTGCTCTTATCGTATTCATAATAATTATGAACGATGCGGAAAGACGTATTCCTATTCAGTACGCAAAAAGAGTTGTTGGCCGCAAAATGTACGGCGGACAGAACACTCATTTACCTATAAAGGTAACAATGACAGGTGTACTTCCCATAATTTTCGCAAGCTCATTCTGTATGCTACCTACAACGATAGCACAGTTCTTCCCCAATTCGGGCTTTGCTAACTTTATGACAAAGTACTTCTCATATACTACTTGGCCTTATGCAGTAGTTTATTTCCTTTTAATATTGTTCTTCAATTATTTCTATGTAACTATTCAGTACAACCCCATTGAAATTGCCAACAACGTAAAGAAAAATGGCGGCTTTATTCCCGGTATCAGACCCGGTAAGCCCACATCTGACTTTATTTCTAAGGTACTTTCAAAGACAACTTTGTTAGGTGCGTTGTTCCTTGGCTTTATTGCTATTCTTCCTATACTTATCAGTATGGGACTTAAAGTTAATATTGCTTTGGGCGGTACATCTATACTTATTATTGTCGGTGTTATTCTTGAAACTCTCAAGCAAATTGAGAGCCAGATGCTTATGCGTCACTACAAAGGATTTCTTGAATAATATACATGGATAAACGGTTAGTGTCTGTTTAAAATAGAAATTATTGGAACGCCTGTAACAAGGCGTTCCATGAAAACAGAAAATTTCCGTTTTTGAAAGGAGAATATTCTTGAAGATTATTTTACTCGGAGCTCCGGGAGCAGGCAAAGGAACTCAAGCAGAAATTCTGTGTGAGAAATTCAATATTCCTACCATCTCTACCGGCGCAATTATAAGAAAAGCAGTTGCTGATGCTACTGAAATGGGTGTCAAAGCTAAATCCTATATGGACGAAGGCAGATTGGTACCCGATGAAGTAGTTATAGGAATTATAAAAGAGCGTCTTAATCAAAGTGACTGTGCAAACGGTTTTATTCTTGACGGTTTTCCAAGAACCGTACCGCAGGCGGCTGCACTTGATGAAATGGGCGTGGAAATTGACAAGGTTGTTTCTATAGAGGTTCCGGACAGTAGAATAATTGAAAGAATGTCAGGAAGGCGAGTATGCTCCTGTGGAGCTACTTACCATATAGAGTACAAGCCGTCTAAAGATAATAAGACTTGCGACAGCTGCGGAGGAACGCTTTACGTCCGTGAGGATGATAAGCCCGAAACAGTATTGTCCCGTCTTGAAATCTATCATCAGCAGACCGAACCTCTTAAGGATTACTATAAGAAAACAGGAAAGCTGAGACTTGCTTACGGTAAGATAAAGATAGAGGATACAACGGCTGAGGTACTGAAAGCATTAGAGGCGTAAGTAAAATGATAATTATCAAGTCAAAAGCTCAGGTTGAAGCTATGCGTAAAGCGGGCAGTATTGCAGCAGGAGCGCTTGCGTTAGCGGGCGAGCTTGTAACCGTTGGCATTTCAACCTATGAGCTTGACACTAAAATCCGTGAGTTTATTACTTCAAAAGGTGCAAGGCCGTCTTTCTTAGGATATGACGGTTATCCCGGAAGTGCCTGTATTTCCATCAATTCTGAGGTTATACACGGAATACCATCTAAAAGCAGAATAATAAAAGATGGGGACATCGTAAGTATAGACGTAGGCGCTAATATAAATGGAGTTCACGGTGATTGCGCAAATACGTTTTTTGCCGGAAATGTGTCTGATGAGAACAGAAAGCTTGTCGAGGTCACAAGGCAATCGTTTTTTGAAGGAATAAATTACGCAAGGCAAGGCTGTCGCATAGGCGACATAGGATATGCAATTGACAGCTATGTCAAAAAATTCGGTTACAGTACAGTAAAACGTTTCGTAGGACACGGCATAGGTCAGGATTTGCACGAAGCTCCCGAGGTTCCTAATTTTGGTTCCAAGGGAAGAGGTGTAAGGCTGACAAAGGGTATGACTATAGCAGTCGAACCTATGATAAATGCCGGAAGCCAGGAAATTAAAATTTTATCTGACAAATGGACTGTGGTTACAGCTGACGGAAAAAATTCCGCTCATTATGAAAACACAATCCTTATAACCGATAACGAGCCGGAAATTCTGACAAAAATTTAGTCAACTCAGTTTGGCTGAATAAAATTACAAAAACGGTGGTGACATGAGTAAGAGTGCTAAGCACTCGGCTGCTTGTTATGAATATCATTAAAGGTGACATTGTTAAATCATTGTCCGGACGTGATAAAGGAAGATTGTTTTTTGTTCTTGATTGTCAGGACGACGGATATGTATTGCTGGCGGATGGAGATTACCGAAGATTAGGTAATCCCAAACGTAAAAAAATAAAACATATATCACATTTTTCAAGCGCAGATATTCGTGTGGCTCAAAAGCTGAAAAAAGGCGACAGTGTAACGGACGCCGAGCTGAGAAAAGCAATACGTCAGCTTGAAAATCCGCTTTGCGAAGGAGGTTTATAACTTGTCAAAGGATGATGTAATAGAATTTGAAGGTGTCGTTTTAGAGGCACTTCCGAATGCTATGTTTCAGGTTGAGCTTCCCAACGGCCATAAAATTTTGGCTCATATATCGGGCAAGCTTAGGATGAACTATATAAAGGTTCTTCCCGGTGACAAGGTAACCGTGGAAATGTCTCCCTACGATTTAACAAGGGGACGCATTACCTGGAGAAGCAAATAAAAAAAGAGCTTAAAGCTCATAGAAAAAGAAAGCTTCCGCAAAACAGCGGGAGACAGGTGCTTTACGGCACGAATTTAAGGAGGACTAAAAATGAAAGTAAGACCTTCAGTTAAACCGATGTGCGAAAAGTGCAAAATTATCAAGAGAAAAGGCAAAGTCATGGTAATTTGCGAAAACCCAAAGCATAAGCAAAAGCAAGGTTAATTTTTACGATTAATTCAGGAGGTGTTTTTACAAAATGGCAAGAATAGCCGGTGTTGATTTACCCAACGATAAAAGGGTAGAGGTCGGAATTACCTACATTTACGGTATTGGACCGACAAGAGCAAAACAAACCCTGAGCGCATGCGGAATCAATCCTGATACTCGCTGCAAAGACCTTACAGAAGATGAGGTTTCTAAGCTCAGAGACTATATCGACAAGACATTCATAGTTGAGGGTGACCTCCGCCGTGACAGAGCATTAGACATTAAGCGTCTTATCGAAATCGGATGTTACAGAGGCATTCGTCACAGAAAAGGACTTCCCGTAAGAGGACAAAGAAGCAAAACAAATGCTCGTACTCGTAAGGGACCGAAGAAGACGATTGCAAATAAGAAGAAATAAGCGGGGAGATGAAATAATATGGCTAAGGCAGTAGCAAAAAAGACTACAACAAGAAGACGTCGTGAAAAGAAAAACATTGAAAAAGGCGCTGCACATATCCAGTCGACCTTTAACAATACTATTGTCACCATTACCGATGTGAACGGAAACGCATTATCCTGGGCATCTGCCGGCGGATTAGGTTTCAGAGGTTCTCGTAAGTCCACTCCCTTCGCAGCTCAAATGGCAGCAGAAACAGCTTCCAAAGCAGCTATGGAGCATGGCTTAAAAACGGTTGAAGTATACGTAAAGGGACCCGGAGCAGGTCGTGAAGCAGCTATCAGAGCTCTTCAGACAACAGGTCTTGAAATCAGCATGATTAAAGACGTTACTCCGATACCTCACAACGGTTGCAGACCGCCTAAAAGAAGACGTGTCTAATTTTAAAGAGCAGCTTTTCATATAAAAGGAAAAGCTTAGGTGACTCTCCGCAAAAGGCGGAAAGAATAGTCGCCGGCGCTCCGCCGGTGAAATTAAGTGGAGGTGCTATACTAAATGGCAAGATATACCGGTTCAGTATGCAGACTTTGCAGACGTGAAGGCACAAAACTCTTTTTAAAGGGTGACAGATGTTATTCCGGCAAGTGTGCAATTAGTAAGGAAAGAGGCGTTCCCGGACAGCATGCTCAAGGCAGAAAGAAGCTTTCCGAGTACGGCTTACAGCTTCGTGAGAAGCAAAAGGCAAGACGTTTTTACGGAATTCTTGAATCCCAGTTTGCTCATTATTTTGAAATGGCTTCAAAGCAGCAGGGTCAAGCAGGTGAAAACTTGCTCAGAATTCTTGAATCAAGACTTGACAACGTTGTGTATAGAGCAGGCTTTGCAATGTCAAGAGCTGAGGCTCGTCAATTTGTAACACACGGACATTTTACCGTTAACGGTAAAAACGTAAATATTCCCTCATATCTGCTTAAAGCAGGCGACGTTATCGCTCTTAAATCTAAGAGTGCAGAAAGCGAAAAGTTTAAGGCAGTTATCGAAGCAAACGGCTCCAAACCCGTTCCCGGTTGGATGTCTGTTGACAAAGATACAAAAACCTGTACGGTAATCGTTCTTCCTTCAAGAGAAGATATCGATCTTCCTATCGAAGAGCATCTTATCGTCGAGCTTTATTCTAAATAATTTATTGTATTTTGTTTCGTATTTATTACGAAAATACAGTATATTCGCTTACAGCAAAAGCTGTTAAAATATAACAGGAGGGTAATATAGTGATAGAGATTGAGAAGCCTCAAATTAAGGTTACTGAGTCATCAGATGGCGGAAGTTATAGCAAGTTTGTCGTTGAACCTCTTGAAAGAGGTTACGGTATAACTCTTGGAAATTCTTTGCGTAGAATACTTTTGTCCTCTCTGCCGGGCGTTGCGGCAACATCTATAAAGATTGACGGAGTTCAGCACGAATTCACAACAATCAAAGGTGTTAAAGAAGACGTACCCGAAATCGTTTTAAACATTAAAGGCCTTATTGCTAAGCTACACAGTGAAGGTCCTAAGATTGTTTTCATTGATGCAGAAGGCGAAGGAGTTATTACAGCGGCAGATATCAAAGCTGATTCCGACGTTGAAATTATTAATAAAGATATGCATATTGCAACACTAAATGCAGATGCAAAGCTTTATATGGAAATAACACTCAATCACGGCAGAGGCTACGTTTCTGCTGAGAGAAATAAGGCAAATACTCATCAGATTATCAGCGTTATTCCCATTGACTCCATCTATACACCCGTAACTAAGGTTAATTATGTTGTTGAAAATACCCGTGTCGGCGACGTAACAGATTACGACAAGCTGACTCTTGAGGTACAGACAGACGGTACTTTAACTGCTGAAGAAGCAGTTTCCTATGCAGCAAAGATAATGAGTGAGCATCTTAATTTGTTCATTGATTTATCTGGCGACGCAAAGGAAAGTGGCGTTTGGGTAGCTCCTAAGGAGCAAGGAAAAGAAAAGTTTCTTGAAATGACAATAGAAGAGCTCGAGCTTTCAGTTCGTTCCTTCAATTGTCTTAAGAGAGCAGGAATAAACTCGGTTGAAGACCTTGCAGGAAAGACCGAGGAAGAGATGATGAAGGTCAGAAACCTCGGAAAGAAATCCCTTGAGGAAGTTATGCAAAAGTTAGAGGCATTAGGACTTACATTATCTAAAGAGGAAGAATAACAGACGAAGAGGAGGTAGTTTTATGCCGGGCACAAGAAAATTAGGAAGAACAACCGACAGCAGAAAAGCAATGCTGCGTGCAATGGTAACCTTCCTGTTAGAGAACGGTCAAATCGAAACAACATTGCCTCGTGCAAAAGAGGTTCGCTGTGTTGCTGAGAAAATGATTACTCTCGGAAAAACAAATACACTTCATGCTAAAAGACAGGCATTAGCTTATATCACCAAGGAGGATATCGTTAAAAAGCTCTTTGATGAAATCGCTCCTAAATACGAGGATAAAAATGGTGGTTATACAACCATTCTTAAGACAGGTCCCCGCCGTGGTGATGCAGCTGAAATGGCTATAATCAAGTTAAACTAAGCTTTAATTGATTTCATAAAAGCCTCCCAGTCTTTTGGGAGGCTTTTATTATGTCGAAACTGCTCGCAAACACTTTGGAAAAAGTCAGAAAAAGCTATGTCAAAACAGCCAAAATAGTGGAAAATAAGCTTAAATGAGGAAGCAAAACTGACAAAAAGCAAAAAAGTTAAAAAAAAGTAAAAAAAAGTGTTGACAAAGTGATTGCGTAGTGGTATTATGTATAAGCACCGCAAAATGCAGGGCAAAAAAAGAGAGCAAAAACGGTGCAAGTCGGACCTTGAAAATTGAACAATGAAAATGGACCCGTTAATTCGAAAGGATTAACAAATAACGAGTAAATTTGGCACAATAAAGTGTAACTAAAGAGTCACGAGAACGACTCTAAAAAGATAATTTTTAGAGAGTTTGATCCTGGCTCAGGACGAACGCTGGCGGCGTGCCTAACACATGCAAGTCGAACGGAGCGACTCAACAGAAGGTCTTCGGACCGGAAGATGACGAGCTTAGTGGCGGACGGGTGAGTAACGCGTGAGCAACCTGCCTACAAGAGGGGGATAACGTTTGGAAACGAACGCTAATACCGCATAAAGTATATTAACGGCATCGTAGATATACCAAAGGAGCAATCCGCTTGTAGATGGGCTCGCGTCTGATTAGATAGTTGGTGAGGTAACGGCTCACCAAGTCGACGATCAGTAGCCGAACTGAGAGGTTGATCGGCCACATTGGGACTGAGACACGGCCCAGACTCCTACGGGAGGCAGCAGTG